>JADJPW010000012.1 GCA_016713035.1 Verrucomicrobiaceae bacterium | reverse complement strand
GGCAGCCGCCAATTCTTTTGCGCAGATAGATCTAACCATTGTTGGAGACGGTCCGTTACGTGGTTGGCTAGAGCAAATTGTCCATGACAACGGACTCTCCGCTAGGGTTAAATTTTTGGCAAACAGCCGCGTGAAGTAGTTTTGCGTGCTTATGCAGAGGCAGATGGACTGCTTTTCCTAGCCTCCATGATTCCGGTGGTTACGCCGTTTTAGAAGCCATGGCAGCCGGGTTGCTCTGTGATATGTTTGGATTACGGTGGGCCTAGCGTTTTCGTCGATGATACATGTGGCTGGAAAGTATCCGCTCAAACACCAGCAGAAGCTGTTGAAGGACTAGCCGCAGCCATCCTCGAATTCGCCACAGAGCCACTAGTACGTCAAAAAAGGGCCACGAAGGCCCGCGAACGCGTTCTCCAGAATCACACTTGGAATCAACAGGGCAAAAAGCTACGTGAATGGATATGCCGCGTTCTCGCAGCCACCGAAGGAGCAAAGTTGTGAAATCACCTCGCATTCTGCAGCTCATCCGTCCTCGTGCACCATACTTAAAGGCGCAGCAGGACGCATTCGCTTCCTCTCTACCGGTTGGCGGGCGTTTTATTATCCTTTCTCCCCTGCAGGATCAGCCCACACCAGCAGACTCAATGCCTTGCGGGCCAAACATCGACACACTAACTGTGGAGAGCCAAGCTATTTCATCCTCACTCTGGAGCCACTGGAAAAACGAAGCCGTTGCTTCACGCCTGCCATCCAGTCAACTTTGGCGCAGCATTGCAAATCAGTGCCCAGACCTCATTTGGATGCACGAATACAGTCCCTTTACTCTCACTGGGCTCATCTACTCACTTCGCAAGAAAATTCCCGTAGTTGTTTCCTCCGAAATCGGCCTCAGCAATGCCCAAATATTCAGTCTCAGTGTCCGTATCTGGCATGCATTTTGGGGGAAATTCGTCAGTGGACACATCGCCAACTGCCCCGCCGCATGTCAGCCGCTATCGCGCACCGGTGCACCTGTTATTAGTGCCTTTCATGCCGTTGATAGCCGTGTTTTTACGCCTGCGGACTCACATCCTTCGAATTCTGCGCTCACCTTCGTTTTCATGGGCCACCTGGTACCGCGTAAAGGCCTCGATTTACTTTTCAAAGCCGCACAGCGATTGCGTGAACTCACCTCACAGCCTTTTCGAATACGCATCATAGGCAAAGGTGATGAGCAAACTTTGCGCACACTTGCAGCGGGTCTCGAAATCGAATTCACCGGCTTTCTCAGTGGCGTTGCACTGCGGGACGCCGTTCGTAGTGCCGATGTCTTCGTGCTTCCCACCCGCCAGGATGCTTATGCTGCCGTCACACATGAGGCAGCCTGCCTCGGCCTCCCGCTGATCATTAGTAAATATGCAGGATCAGCCGCGGCCATCGTCGAGGACACAACGCCGGCTTTGTCATAGATCCCCAGGACACGGCTACTTTTGCGCAAAGCATGCTCGCACTTTTCGATCCTGAGATGCGCCGGCAGAATGGCCCACTCGGCACGTCTTCGTGGGGAGGAGCTTTCCGCGCATCGCCGCGGGGCAGCTTATTTGGGAATGGATGCGGCAGCACTTTACTCACTGAGTTTTATTCGTGAACAACGAACTCCAAATTCTCTTCGCTCCCGTGCTCCGCTCGGAGGGCTGGATCAGCATCGATCTCCAGCAGCAAAACATCCTTGAAGCGTTGCGAGCCCATGCCCCAGAGGTCTCCATCACCATCCTCCAGCCTCCAGAACACGGTTCCAGGCTCCCGCTCGTCCGCCCCTTGCTGCGTGACATGCTCTATCCGCGCCTCATCCGCGCACGCTCAGCCACCCTCCCACGCGGCACCTTGCTACACATCGCCGATCACAGCTACGGCCATCTTTGCGCAGCTCACTCACCCTGCGTCATCAATTGTAATGATCTACACCACCACGTCCGCCCTGAGTTGCCTCCGCGTTCACTTGCTCGCTGGAAAAAGCGCATTGGAACCATGCGTCATGCGGCCAAGATCATCACCGTAAGCAAACACCTCAGCGAAGAGGTGCGCCACTACCTTCAGCTTCCAGCGCACCAAGTCGCCGCACTACCAGGAGCTGTCGATCATGATGTTTTTCGATCTACCACCATAGAAAGTGCCACGCATTTTTTGCCCGCACTTGCCGCCCTGCGTTCGGATCATCTCCTCGTGCTCAACATCGGCTCCAACATTGAGCGTAAAAATCTTCCTACGGTCGTACGTGCCCTCCACCTGCTCAAAACTGAGCACCATCTACCCGTGAAACTTGTCAAAGTCGGCCCACCGCTACTGCAAAGTGAGACTCGTGCGCTCATCGACTCCCTCGGCATGCAGCAAGATGTCATCGACCTCGGCGTCCTCACTCCACCGCAAGTCGCCGCCGCTTGCACACTCTGCCACGCGCTATCATTTGCCAGCTTCTACGAAGGTTTTGGTCGGCCCACCCTCGAAGCCCAAGCCTGCGAACTGCCCTGCGTGCTCTCCGACGCCTCCTGCATGCGGGAAGTCGGTGCCGACGGTGCCCTCTACCACGTACCTGCCGACCACGAACAACTCGCCGTGCTGCTCGAACAAGCGATGACCGATCAAACCACCCGTTCCCGGCTTATTGCCGCTGGGCTACGGAATGCTGCTGCCTACACGTGGAAAAATTACGCCCTATCCCTTCTCGGTATCTACCGTGACGCCGCTGCTTCCGCATGAAGAAGACACCTCCCATCGTCTGGTTCATTCTCGCCGCCGCACTCTTGCTGCTCGGTGCCGTTCTTCCATACGCTGCAGGTTATGGCCCGGTGAAGAAGACTATTCTCGAAAACATGGCCATGTATTGGAAAGATGCCACATGGCAGCATGGGGCACTCGCCATGCCCGTCGCCGGTCTGTTGCTTTGGCGGCGGCGTGAACAGCTCAATGCAGTGTCGGTGCGGCCTTCGAATGCAGGCTTCATCCTCGTCCTCGGGGCCCTGCTATTCTACTTCCTCGGTTATCTGGCCAACATTTTTTACTTCGGCTACATGGGCATTATGCTACTTGTTGCGGGGATCGCTGTGACGCTTTTTGGCCTGCGCCGCGCATGGGAAGGCGTTTTCCATGGCTCATGCTCGGCTTTGCCTTCCCGCTCATCTTTTGGAAAGCAATCTCGCCATCAAGCTACGTTACCTCATGCTCGATCTCACCCCGTGGCATGCTCGGCCTGCTCGGCGTTGGCGTGGTGCAGGAGGGCACCTCGCTGCTCTCACCGCCGAATGCCGCAGCGGGTCGCGAACTGGGCGATATCTTCAGTCTCAACATCGAAGGCCCCTGCTCCGGTATGCGGAGTCTCTTTGCGCTCATGTTTGTAGGCGCTTTGTTCAGCTACTTCCGACAAAACGGCCTATTGCAGCGCTGGGTGCTTTTTCATCACTTTCCCGCTCGCCGTGATCGCTAATATGGTGCGAATTCTCATTTTGCTCGGCACCTCCACCTTCATGGGCCAGGATTTTGCCATCGGCAGTGAAGAGCAAGAAGTCTCCACCTTCCACTTCCTCACCGGCGTGGTCACTTTCCTCGTGGCCTTAGCTGGGCTTCAGAGCATTTCCTGGCTCATCGACCGCTTCTGGAACCGCAAACCTCAAACCGGCGCAAAAACCGTCACCCGCCGTGTCATCGCCCGTGGATCATGATCTGGCGTTCATTACTCATTTTTGCCCTTTGCGCCGCCACCGCATTGCTGTGCCACTTTTCTGCCTCCGCACTCGGTGGCGACGACAGTGGAGTCATCGCCGAATTACCCTTCGTCGCAGGCTCTTTTTGTCGGCAGCGAAGAACAAGCCTCTGAAATGAAATCAAACTCCTCCCTGCCGATACCCCCTCATCAAACGTGCCTACCGCGATGCCGCAGCGAACGACAATGTGCACGTTTCCCTCAGGATCGCAGGGCAGGACACGCGGGCCATTCACAAGCCCGAAGTCTGCCTGCCCGGTCAGGGTTGGAGTATCATCGGCTCCACTGTGTTGCCGATTGAAATGAATAATGGAGCCACGCTCCAGGTGCGTGACTTGTCCCTGCAAAAGATTGATAATCGCAGCGAAGGCCAAAAGCGCCTCATCAAAGCCCACTATATCTACTGGTTCATCGGCAAAGGCGTCACCACCACCAGCGACATCGAGCGCCAGTGGCTCAGTTTCAAAGACAGCGTTTTCAACGGCATCAACCACCGCTGGGCCTACCCGTCCGTCATGTCCTTCGTTACCGAGAAAATGAATCCACATCAAACCGGGGAACGTCAGCGCAACGACGAAGAAACCGTCGCCATGCTCCGTGCGTTTATTCGCGACCTTGCACCCAAGTTTCAGAAGGATATCACGCCAAATGAAGAGGCACATCGCTAATCTCGCACGCACGCTCACTGGGGCCTTCGTATTCCGCAAAACCCTGCCCGCTGAATTCGGCAGCGAGCGCTTGTATGTCACTAGCCGTTCAGATATTCGTCTTCTCGTGCCGGGATGGAAAGAAACCGCTGGTGATTTGTTCCGAGTGGTGAACCGCTATGTATCCCCCGGCGACACCGTCTGGGATATAGGTAGCAACCTCGGTATATTAGCCTTTTGCGCAGCGCTCAAATCCGGAGCCCAAGGCCTCGTTTATTCCTTGGAAGCGGATCCCCGTTATGCCGACATCCAGACAAGAACACGGCGAAATTTCACTCCTCATACCGCCCAGATTTCCATTCTTTGTGCCGCTGCGGCGGATCAGTTGGGCATCCTTGATTTTGTGATCCCCAAAAATGGGCATGCGCGGAACCACCTTGCTGTTGTGGATGGAAACGCTGCGACCGAGTCTGAAATGACCAAGCAAGTCATGACCGTCACACTCGATTGGCTGCTCACCTATTGGAATGCGCCTCAGTTTATCAAGATCGACATCGAAGGAGCA
The DNA here is from genome assembly GCA_016713035.1 of Verrucomicrobiaceae bacterium. NCBI lineage: Bacteria > Pseudomonadati > Verrucomicrobiota > Verrucomicrobiia > Verrucomicrobiales > Verrucomicrobiaceae > Verrucomicrobiaceae bacterium. Next base: position 130,196 of record JADJPW010000012.1, on the reverse strand, counting down.
GAGTGGCTTGCCATGCTGGGTGCTAGCAAACTCATCACGAAAATTCGGCCTCGTTGCTACATAGAATGCAACGAAGAAAACGCGACCGCCATGACGCAGCTCTTCGTGGCAAACAAGTACCTGCTGTTCTCATTGGATAAAGCGGGGAATGAGCAGCCTGTGCAGAGGTTCGAGTTCAATACGATCGCCATTCCTGTTGAGCAACGCGCACCGGGCTCATGATCATGATCGACACGCTCCGCCACTACTTGCAGCCACTCGGCCAGGTCGCCGTCGCCTACTCCGGCGGCGTGGACAGCACGCTCGTGCTGAAAGCCGCGCTCGACACGCTCGGACGTGAAAACGTCACCGCGCTCCTCGCTGTCTCCCCCAGTCTCCCTCAAAGCGAGAAGAATGAAGCCATCGCACTAGCTAAACCACTCGGCGCACGCCTCGAACTCCTCCACACCACCGAAACCGACGATTCGCAGTATCAGGCTAATGCACCGAATCGTTGCTACTTCTGCAAAGATCATGGTATACCGCGCCCTACGCTACTTTGCGGCTGAAAACGGCATCATGCATGTTTTGGATGGCATGAACGCCGATGACACGCTCGACCTCCGTCCTGGTCGTGCCGCTGCTCGTGAGCTGAATATCCTCAGTCCACTCCATGAACTTGGCTTCACCAAAAAAATCGTCCGTGAAGCTGCTCATACGTTGGGGCTGCCAAACTGGGACAAACCCGCTGCCGCATGCCTCGCCTCCCGCGTGCCCTACGGCATGGCGGTGACGCCGAAACTGCTCTCCACCATCGAACGAGCCGAAGCGGCGCTTGTTGAGCTTGGTTTCCGCGAACTCCGCGTGCGTCACCACGGTGACATCGCTCGAATCGAAGTGCCGCAGGCTGACTTAAGCCGCGCTTTAACGCAACGCGCCGCCATCACCGCTGCCCTTCGCCACCTAGGATACACTTACATCACCCTCGACCTCGCCGCGCTGCGCACAGGCAGTATGAACGAAGTCCTCACCGCCCGCTCCGCATGACCCTCAAATCCTCAAAGAAGGCCTCTTCAAAGCTCGCGCCGAAAAAATGCGCTGCCTCGATATCTAGCCCGTCGCTTCCTCTTTGGCATCGGTGAACGTCTCGGCCTACATATCACGGGCGATCACTTTTACGAGCCGATCCCCAATCTCAAAGATGTCGCCGCGAACTACGATCCCTCATTGATCGACATTCCTGTACACCGACTCGCTCTACAGGACTTTGAGCCAGCGCACATTGCCCGCATAGAACGCTACGGTGCCGAGTTTCTCGCCGCGACCGTTTCTTTCGGCTTTGATAGCGCCAACTACTATTTCAGCGGTGCTGACGCCATGAGCTACTACTGCCTGTTGCGTGAAATGAAGCCCGACTCAGTGGTGGAAGTCGGCCAGGGTAGCAGCACCCGCGTCGCCATTGCCGCATTAGAAAAAAACGCGGCGGAAACCGGTATCGCGGCCCGCTTTGTCAGCATCGATCCCTACACACGCATCCTCGGCAGCGAGGTCAAACCGCAACAGATCATCTTCGAATGCGTCCACCAGCCCATCCAGGCCGTGCCGGTCGAGGACATCCTCTCCCGTTGCCAGGGGAATGCACTGCTCTTCATCGATAGCAGCCACGTGCACAAACACGGCAGCGACGTATGGCACCTCATGCGCTACGTCTATCCGCGCATCCCTGTGGGCTGTCATCTGCATGTGCATGACATTGTCCTGCCGCATCCATGGCCCAAGAACTTCCTCGTCGATCGCAAATGGTTCTGGAATGAGCAGGACATGCTGGAGGCCTTCCTTACCTTTAACACAAACTTCCAAGTAGCGCTGCCAGTCTATTGGCTCCACAACGCCTCAACGCAGATTCAGGCAGCTATGCAGAAAGTCGCACCCGACCTTCACTGTCGTGATCAAGGCTACAGCTTTTATATGAAGCGAATTTCATGAACGAAGCCCGGCTGCGCGATCTGCTTTCCCAAGTCAGTCAGGGCAAACTGGCTGCGGAAGCTGCGCTCGAGCGCCTTCGCACGCTTCCCTTCACCGAAGTGGGTGACGTGCTGACGGATACGCACCGCCTGATCCGCCAGGGCTTCCCTGAGGCGGTTTTTGCCGAGGGGAAAACACTCACTCAGATCACTGACGCTCTCACTGCGCTGCTCGCCGCGAATGGCAGTGCCCTAGCCACGCGAGTCAGTGCAGAAATCGCCGCTGAGCTCTCCCAGCGCTTCCCCGCCGGCCAGTATGATGGTGTTTCTCGCCTCTACCGAATCGGCCAAATGGAGCGAGACATTCCACTCGCTCCCATCCTTGTCATCAGTGCAGGGACGAGCGACCAACTAGTCGCCGAAGAGGCTGCGCAGACGCTGGAGTTCGCCGGGGTCAAAGTCACCCGCGTGAGTGACGTCGGTGTCGCTGGTTTGCACCGTCTGCTTTCCAAGTTAGACCTCATACGCAGTGCCAGTCTCATCATCGCCGTTGCAGGCATGGATGGTGCCCTTCCCAGCGTCATCGGTGGCCTCGTCGCCGCACCGGTGATCGCCGTGCCGACAAGCGTACGCTATGGAGCGAGCCTTGGCGGCGTCGCCGCGCTGCTCACCATGCTGAACTCCTGCGCCAGTGGCCTCACTGTCGTCAATATCGACAACGGCTACGGTGCCGCCATCGCTGCACTGCGAGTGCTTCGCTAATGCACCTCGAAGACAGCCTCTATCCGCTCCTGAAGCTCTATGAGCGTGCGCCGCAGCCCGTGAAGCTGCTCGCGGGCACGGTCTATCGCGCCATACCGGCCTCGTGGCGGAATGGGCCGGCGTTTCCGACGTTTCAGCGGGAAGCTCGTGAAGTCGAAAACTGGGACGCAGACGCGATTCGTCGCTACCAGACCGCAGCGGTGCGTGAATCGCTCCTCGCGGCTTCAAAGGCACCTTTTTATGCCAAGCGCTTCGCCGAGCATGGCGTCGATCCATCGCGGTTTGAGTCGCTGGAGCAGCTTTCGGCCTATCCGCTGCTCACCAAGGACGAATTGCTCCGTGAACGCGAAAACCTCGCCAATCCCGCTTTGCGTCATGAACGCCTCCCCATGACCACCGGCGGCTCCAGCGGCATTCCAGTCGGTTTTGATCTGCATAAAGGCATCAGCAGGCCCAAAGAGCAGGCCTACCTCGACGCCACCTGGGCACGCTGCGGCTACAATGTCGGTGACCGCGTCGCCGTCATTCGTGGCGGCGTCACCTCCACCCGTGCGGACGGCACCATCAGCTACCACGACGCCACACGCGACTGGCTCGTGCTTTCCTCCTACCACCTCACCGCCGCACGTCTCCGCGACTTTGCACACGAGCTGAACCGCTTTCAGCCAAAGCATCTGCTCTGCTATCCCAGCGCCGCGCTCATGCTCATGCAGTTGGGCATCAAACTCGACTTTCCGCTCACCTCCTTGCTCTGCGGCTCGGAAAAACTCAGCGCCGAAGCGCAGCGCCTGCTTGAGGCTTACTTCAAAGTGCCCGTCATGCACTGGTATGGTCACAGCGAGCGAGTCGTGCTCGCCGCACAGCGCCCTGGCAGCACCGCGCTATATTTTTGGCCAACGTACGGCTACGTCGAGTTCGGCGAGGCCGATGCGGAGGGCAATCGCGAGATCATCGGCACTTCGTTTCACAACCACGTCATGCCGCTCATCCGCTACCGCACCGGCGACTTCGCCAAAGTGGCCGAATCTGCCTCGTGGCGTGTCGTCGAGGCCATCACCGGTCGTGATTACGAATTCCTCATCAGCCGCACCGGTCGCCGCATCTCCCTCACCGCCATCAACATGCACGACGACATTTTTGAGGGCCTGCTCGCCGTGCAGTTCCATCAGCACCAACCCGGTGAGGCCGAATGTCACCTCCTTCCCTCTCCAAACTGGTCCCGCGAATGCGAAGCCGTCATCCACAGCGGCCTGATGCAAAAACTCGGCGATGATTTCACGCTCACCCTCCGCGTCACCGATCACGTCGAACAAACCAGCGCAGGCAAACACCGCTGGCTCGTGACCACACTCCAATCATCCACAGATTACGCAGATTTCACAGATGCAGCCTCAGCGTCAGGCCTCAGCCAATCTGTGTAATCTGCGAAATCTGTGGACCCTTTTTTCTTCTGATGTGCTCCATCGCCGGCTTCCTCAACTGCGGTGACTCCACTCTGCTGGGGCGCATCAACGCGACCATGCGCCACCGCGGCCCCGACGCTTCCGGCGTGCAGTGGTTCGCGGAAATGAACAGCGGCCTCGCGCACAATCGCCTCGCCATCGTCGATCTCTCGCCCGGTGGTGCGCAGCCCATGCGCAGCACCTGCGGACGCCACTGGATCAGCTTCAACGGCGAGATCTACAACTACCGCGAGCTCCGCGCCGAGCTGGAGGCCAAAGGCCACGCCTTCCGCAGCAGCAGCGGCACCGAGGTGCTCCTCGCCGCGCTCATCGAGTGGGGTGAAGCCTGCCTGAACAAACTCAGCGGCATGTTCGCCTTCGCGTGGCTCGATTTGGACAAGCGTCGGCTCTTTGCCGCGCGTGACCAGCTCGGCATCAAGCCCTTCTACTTCACCAAAACCAGCGGCGGTGGTCTCGCCTTCGCTTCCGAGATCAAAGCGCTGCTCGCATGCCCCTTCGTCGCCGCGCAGCGCGATGACGAGGCGCTGCGCAATCCGAACCGCTTCCTCATCGCCCCCAGCACCGGCTTCCTCGGCATCGACAAGCTCCCAGCAGGCCACACCCTCACCTGGCAGGACGGACGACTCGAAACGCGCTGCTACTGGAAACTCCAGCCCACCGAGACGCTCACCGACGAAAACCAAGCCATCGAGCAGATCGGCGACCTCATCGAAAAAGCCGTCGAGATGCAAATGATCGCCGATGTGCCCGTCGGCACCTTCTTGAGCGGCGGACTCGACTCCTCGCTCATCAGCGCCCTCATGCGTCGGCATAACACGGGCCGCATCGACGCCTTCACGATCAAATTTTCATCGCAGGACAACAAATTCGAAAAAGCCAGCGACGACGCCACCTACGCCCGCGTCGTCGCCGACAAGTTCGGCTTCAAGCTGCATGAATTCGAGATCGAGCCGAAGATCACCGAGCTGCTGCCAAAGATGGTCTGGCACATGGACGAGCCGTTGTCTGATCCCGCCGCCGTGAACACCTATCTCATCTCGCAAGCCGCACGCGATATGGGCATCATCGTTTTGCTCAACGGCGTCGGCGGTGACGAAATCTTCGGCGGCTATCGCAAACACCTCGCCTGCCTCCACGCAGGCCGTTTTCAGTCTCTCACACCTCAATGGCTGCGCAGCGGCCTCTCGCGCGTCGTGGACGCCTTGCCTGTCGCGACCAAGAGTCGCGGTTTGCTCCTCCCACGCATGATGAAGCGCTTCATGAGCTACGCCTCGCTGCCGGAGGCCGAGCGCTATCTCGCCGCCGACCTCGCCCTCACACCGCAGCGCTTCGCGGAGCTCTATCGCGGTGCTAATTATCACGCCACGCCGTTTTGGCTGCGCCAACAGGCCGCGCTGAATGCCCCCGGCCTCAGCTACCTCACGCGCATGTGCTTGAACGACACGCAAGTCTTCCTGCCGGAGCACAACCTCACCTACAGCGACAAAGCCACCATGGCCGCCAGCATCGAAACACGCCCACCGCTCGTCGATAAAGACGTCGCCGAGGCCATGTTCCGCGCCGCGCCGCATCTGCGCATCCAAGGCAGCATCCAAAAGCATCTCCTCAAACGCATCGGGGCCAAATACCTGCCGCACGATGTCGTGTATCGTCCTAAAGCCAGCTTCAACAGCCCGCTGCGCAGTTGGATGCGCGGCCCGCTGCGTTCCGTCATCGACGAATTCCTCTCTGACACCCAAATCAACGCCCGCGGCCTCCACGAAGCCAAAGTCGTCCGCCGCATGATCGAAGACGACCGTGCCGGCCGCGAGGATCACAGCATGTGGCTCTGGACACTCCTCACCACCGAACTGTGGCACCGCACCTTCCTGGATAAAACGCCGAGCGGTCCTGTGACGCTTTGATTTCGTCCTCGTCCTCGTTCTCCTACTCGAACTCGTCCTCGATCAAAGCGCTCCGCCACAACCCATGAACTCCGCACTTCACATGCAAACTCTCGAAAACCCGCGCCAGCGTCGTGGAGTGCGTGCGGCAGAGATGCCGGAGCCATCCGGCAGCGGCGACGCCGCTGTCGAGTGCGGGAAGAACGCCCTGAGTCCTTAGAGCACCGTCCAGCACGCGACAGCGGTGTCGCGCCAAGGCTTGCCACCGCACTCCACGACGCTGACGCGAGTCAGAAGTCCTATTCCATGAGAAAACTCCATTCGTTTCGTCGCAGGCTTCATCATGATCGGCATCTTATCCATTGCTGCACTCTGGTGTTACGCATTGGGGCCGTTCGATGCGCCATGGTTCGAGTTCGGGTTCTACGGCAAGTTCAACCAATACAGCGGATCATTCGAGCGTTGCCGAATATCCAAATCATCGATCACTGGCAGCACCACGACATCTCCATGGAGGATTTTGGATTCGAAGTACTCGTTGCCGGGGAGGTCAGGGAGATCAACTTTTTTGAGCACTCAGCACAAATGCAGATCAAGGAAGATGGAGAGATAAGGGCATTTATTAACGAGTGCCTTTTTGGAACAAGTCTGCAGAATAAACTTCTACCTCAATCTATTTTCCGGCAGAGAAATGTAGATGGGATCATTCGCCACACTCAAAACGAGAAGGAGTAGAAGACGACACAAAAACTCTCCGCTCTCAGCCCTACACTCTCCGCTTCCCCCATGAAACAACTCGCTCAATACCAAGACGGACGCCTTGAACTACAGGAGGTTGCCGTGCCGGTGCCTCCGCCGGGTGGGATCGTCGTGCGCACGACGTGCACGGTCATCTCGCCGGGCACGGAGAAGATGAAGGTCGATCAAGCACGCATGTCCTTGCTCGAAAAAGCCCGCGCTCGGCCGGATCAGGTGCGCAAGGTGCTCGATACCGCACGCACGCTCGGCTGGAAGGCGGCTTTGGAAAAGGTGCGCAATCGTTTGGAGTCGCCGACGCCGCTCGGCTACTCAGCAGCAGGTGTCGTCGTCGCGGTGGATGAGGCGAATCCGCGATTCCGCATCGGCGACCGCGTCGCGTGTGGCGGCGCGGAGTGTGCTCACCATGCGGAGATGCTCGGCGTGCCCGATTTGCTCGCGGCGAAGATTCCCGATGGTGTGGAAGACTGGCAGGCGGCTTACGACGCTCGCCTCCATCTCGCTCGAAGGCGTGCGCCAGTCCGGCGTGCGGTTGGGCGAGCGCGTGCTCGTCATTGGCCAAGGATTGATCGGTTTGCTCGCCACGAGCTTGCTCAGAAGCGCAGGCGCACGCGTGATGGCCACCGACTTGAACGAAGGAAGGCTCCAAGTCGCCACCGCGATGGGCGCGGAGCGTGTCGTCACCACCGGCGTCGAAAACGCCGTGCGCGAATGGACGGATGGCGTCGGCGTGGATGCCGTGCTCGTGTGCATCGGCGGCAAAGGCGGCTCTGTTTCGCAAACCGTGATCAACTGCCTGCGGGATCGCGGCACGATGGTCATCGTCGGCATGCACGATGCCGAGCTGTCCTGGAAGACGGCCTACATGAAGGACATCACGGTCAAATACAGCCATAGCTACGGCCCCGGCCGTTACGATCCGGAGTATGAATGGGGCGGCCGCGATTACGGCATGGGCGACGTCCGCTGAACGGAGAACCGCAACTTTGAAGCCTGCCTCGAACTCATGCGCGCGGGTCAGCTCGATCTGCGCCCCGTGACGACGAAGCGGATCGCTTTCAGCGAGATTACGACAGCCTATGACCAGCTCGCAGACGCCGTGGGGATCGTGGTCGAATATGAAAGTGCTCAGTGCTCAGTGATTAGTGCTCAGTCGGAGAATGCAGAGGCAAAACTAAGCACTAAACACTCCGCACTAAGCACTTTGTCTTCCGCGTGTTCGTCCCTCGACGTCATCGGCGCCGGAAACTTCGCCCGCACGATGCTGCTGCCTCACTTGAAGGGCAAAATTCCGTTCGGGACCATCGTGAATGGCACGGGGCTCTCCGCGCGGCATGTGAAGGAAAAGTTTGGCTTTGCGGAAGCGGAGACGGATGCCTCCAAAGCCACGGGAAAGGCTGTTTTGATCGGCACGCGGCATCATTTGCACGCGGCGCAGGTGATTTCCGCTTTGAAGGCCGGAAAGCAGGTATTTGTCGAAAAACCACTCTGCCTCACGGAGTGCGAATTGGCCGAAATCGACGCGGAAATGGCCCAAACAGCCGGAAGTGTCATGGTGGGCTTCAATCGACGTTTTGCGCCTGCGACGCTCGAAATGAAAAAACGGCTCGATGCGGCTCCAGGCGTCAAATCGCTCGCCTACCACGTCTGCGCGGGCGTTTTGGCCCCGGATCACTGGTATGCGAATGTCGAGGAGAGCGGTGGCCGCGTGCTCGGCGAAGCCTGTCACATGCTCGATCTCGCGTGTTACCTGCTTGGCACACCCAAACGCGTCAGCGCCCAGCCACTAGGCCCCGACACCGCCGCCGCGCAGGTCGAGTTTGAAAACGGCCACACCTTCCAGCTCATCTACACCGCCGAAGGTGACAGCAGCTTCCCCAAAGAAACCCTCCGCGCCTTCGCCCCCGGCCTCATCCTCGACTGCGAGAACTTCGGCGAAGGCTCAGCATCTGGAAAAGCCGCAAGCAGCAGACCCTCAAATACACCAGCAAAGGCCACGCTGAGGAAATGGCCGCCTGGAGCGGCTATTTGAACGGACAAAGCGAACACCCGCTGCCCTATGCGCAGTCACGGCAAAGCATGGCACTGACGTTTGCGGTGCTGCGGAGCATCCGGGAAGCGCGGATGGTCTCTCTGTGAAGCACGTTTGCTTTGCCATAAATGTCGAAATTCCTTAAATTGTTCAATGGCTAGAATCCTCAAGTCGCTCATTACAGGGTTTAGCATGTTGCTCCTGTTTTCAATCGTGTGGACGGTTGTTTCTCAACTGAACGATCTCTGTGATGAATATAGCATCGTGTGGGAGAAAAGACCGCGAATGACGAAATGGATCGCCTCGGTGGCTTTGCATCACTCATGGCAGAGGTGGTTTAGTTTGCCGTTGGTAGGTATTGGTTTTGCATGGCTAGAGTGGTTGGCACAGGCACCCACGTTGTCTTGGTTGACTAGGATGATGTTTGCATGGGCTTTCATCGCAGTTTTGGCCGCAATGCTTCCATTCATGTCTGGTAACCAGATCCACATGCCTCCGCAGTTCAATGGGAGTAACTGCATCATCCCGGCTTTATCGTTCCTGCCACTATTGTTTGCTATTGGGCAGCATCGTTCATCCAGATTAGCTCCATAACCTCAAACCCTTTCCGTCTCTGCGGCAAATTCGAGTCACCCAACGCTTGCTTCACGTCAACCCAGACTCATCTTAGCTCATGAACCTTCTAAGTCGCATCACCATAGAACCCGGCAAATGTGGCGGGAGGCCGTGCATTCGCGGTTATCGCATCCGGGTGAGTGACATTCTCGATTTGCTGGCCGCAGGAGCCAGTCATGACGAAATCCTGGCCGATTACGACTTCTTGGAGCTGGATGACATTCGCGCGGCGATTAGCTATGCCTCGCGGCAGACGGATCATACCGTGCTCGCCATTGCTGCGTGAAATTTCTTGTCGATAACCAGCTCCCGAAGGCGCTTGCCCACTGGCTGCGCCAGAAAGGACACGATGCCGAGCACGTGCTCGAACGCGGACAAGGTCAAACCGATGACCGTCAGCTCTGGCAGGAAGCCATCCACGAAAACCGTGTCGTCGTGAGCAAAGACGAAGACTTTTTCATCCTCGCCACCCGGCCCAATGACCCAGGAAGCCTGCTCTGGCTACGAGTCGGCAACTGCCGCACACAGCATCTTTTGACGATGCTCGATCAAAACTGGCCTGCCATCCAATCCGCACTCGAATCTGGTCAGAGAATCTTGGAGCTACGCTAAGCCACAGCGGCGCCTCTACATTCGGGTTTATTTCGTCATTCGGAATTCTGCATTCGTCATTTCGCGTCCTCGCAAACACTCAAATCTCTCTTTCTCATCATGAATGTCTCTATCTTCGGTCTCGGTTATGTCGGCGCGGTCACGGCGGGTTGTCTTGCGGATCAAGGGCACACGATCATCGGTGCGGATGTGCAGCAGGGGAAGGTGGATGCCTTCAACAGCGGCGCCTCGCCCATCATCGAGCCGGAGCTGGATGACTTGTTGCGTCGTGCACGGCGTGAGAACCGGCTGCGGGCCACGACGGATGCGGCGGAGGCCGTGGAGGCGAGCGAGGTGAGCATCGTGTGCGTGGGCACGCCATCGCTGGAGTCGGGAAGACTGAATCTGGACTTTGTGCGTAAGGTTTCGCAGCAGATCGCGGACGCGATCGCGAAGAAGGAGCGGCCGCATGTGCTGATCTTTCGCTCCACGATGCTGCCGGGCAGCACGCGCGTCATGGTGCGCGACTTTTTCGAGCCGCTGCGGGCGGCGGGCAAAGTACGCATCTACTACTGCCCGGAGTTTTTGCGCGAAGGCACGGCGGTGAAGGATTTCCGCGAGCCTTCGCTCGCCGTTGTCGGCACGCACGATGGTCAGCCGCCGCAAAGCGACGAAGCGCGGCTTCTTGGCGGAAAACCGGCCGTGCTGGCCTGGAAGGTGCGGAGACGATCAAATACGCCTGCAATTACTTCCACGCATTGAAGGTCGGCTTTGCGAATGAGATCGGCCGCGTGTGCAAGCACCTCGGTGAAGACGGTTCCCGCGTGATGGAGGTGGTGTGCGCGGACACGAAGCTGAACATCTCGTCGTATTACATGCGACCGGGGAATCCGTTTGGCGGCTCGTGTTTGCCGAAGGATGTGAGTGCGTTGAAGTCTTTGCTCGCATGGAGGGCATCAGCCTGCCGCTGCTGGAGAACACGCTCGATACGAACCACGCGCACCTCGATCAGCTCATCAAACTCATCCTCGGCAAAGAGAAGCGCCGCATCGGCCTGCTCGGGCTCGCCTTCAAAGCGGACACGGATGACCTGCGCGGCAGTCCGATGGTCGCCGTGGCCGAAACGCTGCTTGGTCGCGGCTACGAGCTCTCCATTTACGATCCTCAGCTCAATCTCGCCCGCCTGATCGGTGCGAACGCGAACGAAATCCAGCGCCGCATGCCGCACCTCGCGAGTTTGCTGCGCCAAAGCCCGCGCGAGGTCATCTAAGGCAGCGAAATCATCGTCGCCAGCCAGCGCTGTGCGCGGTTGGATGAGATCGTGTCATCCGCGAGGGCGGAGCAGACGGTCATCGATGTGAATGGCTGGCCCGATTTGAAGAATGGGGCGTGGAAGTATGAGGGGCTGTGCTGGTGAGGGGTTTGAATGAGTTTGGAGGGCCTATGATGCTGGAAACTATCCTCAAAAGCTTCTTGAGCTGGGCAGAAAAACGATACACTTAACTTCATGAGTGCAGCTGCAGCCCATCTCCTGAACGAAGCCCTGCTTTTGCCGACCGAGTCGCGGATCGAACTCGTGGAGGCTGTTTTGGAGCGTTCGGAGCCTTCACCGGAGTTTATCAGTCAGCAGATGGAAGTGATGGCGCGGAGGATGGAGAATGTGCGAACAGGGGCTTCTCGTTTGATTCCTGCCGAAGAGGCGCATCAGCGTGTTTTGGACAGCTTGAAGCTTCGTGCATGAACGTTCGGTTCGAAGAGGAAGCTTGGATTGAGTACCAGGAGGCGGCGCAGTACTCGGAAGATCGCTTTGGGCTAGGCAGGCAGTTTGTGGCGGCAGTTCAGGTAGCTTTGAGTGACATCGCCAAGGATCCCGAGCGGTATCAGAGGGTCGGGCAAAGAGTCCACATCTTCCGCATGAAACGGTTTCCCTATTACCTGTTTTACCAGCACGAAGCGGAGCAAGAAACAGTGACTATCTACGCAGTGTCACACCACAAACGCAGGCCGGATTATTGGCGCGGCAGGCTTTGGGAAAATTGATCCAAACACTCTCTTCATGCGCATTCTCATCATCGTCGAAAATCTCCCCGTGCCGCTGGACCGGCGTGTTTGGCAGGAGGCGTGTGCGTTGCGGGATGCGGGGCATGATGTGACGGTAATTTGTCCGCAGATGCGCGGCTACACGGCGCCGTTTGAGGTGCTGGAGGGGATCACGATCTACCGGCACTGGATCAGCGGCGAGGCGAAGGGCGTGAAGGGGTTTTATTGCGGAGTATGCTTCGGCGCTGTGGGGCGAGCTGTGCTGCGCGGTGAAGGCGTGGCGGACGAAGGGCTTTGATGTGATCCATTTGTGCAATCCGCCGGACTTGCTGTTCCTGGTGGCGCTGCCGTTCAAGCTGCTGGCGGGCGTGCGCGTGATCTTTGACGTGCACGATTTGTGGCCGGAGATGTTTGAGGCGAAGTTCGGCAAGCGCGGGCTCATGTACTGGGCGGTGCGCGCGGCGGAACGCGGCACGTTGGCGCTGGCGGATGCGGTGATGGCGACGAATCAGAGCGTGCTGGCCGCCGTGAAGCAGCGCGGACGGAAAGCGGATGATGAAGTCTTCGTGGTGCGCACGGCACCGAACAAGCTGAACACGAGTTTGCCGGAAGACGCGGCTTTGAAGAAGGGAAGAAAGTACCTCGTGGGTTACATCGGCGTGATGGGAAATGCGGACGGCGTGAATTACCTGATCGAGGCCGCCAAACACATCGTGCAAACGCGGAAGCGCGAGGATGTGCAGTTCCTACTGATGGGCAGCGGCCCGGAGCATGCGGATTTGGTGAAGCAGCGGGATGCGATGGGCCTCGGGGCCTTCGTGGACATGCCGGGGCGTGTTTCGAATGAGTTTTTGTTCTCCGGTTTGAAGACGATGGACCTCGGCGTGGCCTGTGACCCGATCAATGACTACAACGACCACTGCACGATGAACAAGACGCTGGAGTACATGGCCTTCGGCAAGGCGCAGGTAATGTTTGGCACGCGCGAGGGCATGTTCAGCGCTGGCGACGCAGCGCGGTATGTGATGGAAAACAGCGCGGAGAAGCTGGGCGATACCATTCTGGAAATGCTCGACGACCCAGCCGTGCGTGAGCGCATGGGGAGGATCGGCTACGAACGACTGACAACAGAGCTGTGCTGGGAGAAGTCGGTGGAGCAGATCCTGCGGACGTATGAGCGGGCTTTAGCTGCGTGAGTCACTGCTGGCGACTTTGGCAAAGAGTGATTTTTGGCGGATGAAGATACCCTCAAAGAAGTGATACGAAAAAGCGGCGATGGCCACGGTCAGCGCTAGCGTGAGCGGGTAATGAATCCAGGGCGAGAATGGCGCGGCTTTGACCGAGGTGAAGGCCGAGACGATCGCCACCGGATGCCACATGTAGATGCCGTAGGAGATGCGTCCGAGGTAGTTCATCACCCTGGTTTCCAGGAAAAGCGATGCGCGGCGATCTTGGACGATGTTGAGAAGGATCACGGCGAAGCAGATGGAGAGGGCGATAGGGTAATAGCTAGGTGCCTTTTCGCTGCGCAAGAAAAGCCAAGCTGCGATCCCCGTGGAGATGAGGTATGCGGAAGGGCTTCGCAGGTATTTTAGAAAAGGGTGATTGGTATGCAGTAGCCAAGCTGCTAGGCTGCCAAAGGCCAGGGCATCGATGCGAAATGTCACCATGAATTTGGCCAGTGGCATGAGGCTATCGATGGTCGAAGCACTTTGCGTGCTCAGACAACTGAAAAAGCCGTGGAATAAGAGGCCGTAGCCAACGCAGATGCCGAGAATGATCCAGATTCTGCGTTTGAAGTACTTCATCAGCACGGGCCAGACGAGGTAGAATTGTTCTTCGACGCCGATGGACCAAGTCTGGCCTGCAAAAGGCAGTGGATGAAGAAAAATGGCAGCCAGATTGGGCAGCAACAAGGCATAGCAGGCGAGTCCTGCGATGGAATGGCGAATAGCGGAGGTGTGCTCTCCTGCGATGATGGGAAAGAATACTGGCCAGACAAAGAGCGCTAGGGCTACGACCAAAAAGTACAATGGCCATGTGCGCAGAATTCGCCGCACGTAAAAGTGTCTGACGGAGATGGTGCCGGTTTTGGTTTCTTCCTCTAACAGCAAGTAGGTGATCAAAAAACCGCTGAGGACGAAAAACAAATAGACGCCGCCTTTTCCTAATAAGGTGATCGTGTTACTGCCAAGTGCACTAGGAAGGCCGACTTCGGATTTAAACTGCTCCACATGATGAATGATGACCCCGAGTGCCGCGAGAAAACGGAGGCCGTTCAAATTGGGGAAATACAGTTTTGGCATTGAAGAATTAGGAACTTAACGGGTTGGCGCTCAAGGTGTCAATCCATGTCGAACATGAAAGCTCTCTCGAAACTACACTGGCTCTACCACCGGCTCCGCGCGATGCCGCTAGGGGAGATCGCGGGCCGTGTGCGGGCGAAGGCGGTGGAGGCGGCGGTGCCGCTCGCGAAGAAGGGCTGGGAGATGTTTCCGCTCGGGGCGGTGTGTGAGTCTTCTTTGAAGCTGCCGGTGAAGGAGAGTGCTCCGGCGGTGCTGCGTGAGGCCGTGCGGGCGGATGCGGTGCGGATTATGGAGTGGCGATTGCTGCTGCTCGTCTGGAAGGAGGCGCAGGTGAACCGCCCGCCAGTATGGAGCCGCGATGGAGTGCATGGCGTGGCGATTCCGATGACGGTGAAGGATTACCGGCATCTGGAGGGTGGTGCGGATGCTCGCTGCGCATGGGAGATCGCGCGGTGGAGTGAGATGGTGCGGCTGGCGCAGGATGCGTGGCTGAATGGCGAGCTGGTGTCGCTAAAGACGGCCCAGATGTGGATGCACGATTGGATTGAGAAGAATCCGGTGGGGCAGGGGATTCACTGGACGAGCCCGCTGGAGGGGGCGCTGCGGTTGATGAATTTTGCTGGATCGATGCCTAACGCGGGCCTGTGGGGACGAGCAGATGATCGCGGAGCAGGAACGCATCGCGCAGGATTTTGTGCCGATGCATGCGTGGTGGGTGTGGCGGAAGAGGTCGTTTGGCTCCTCGGCGAACAATCATCTGATGGGTGAGCTCGCGGCGCTGGTGATGGTGACGCGGCGATGGCCGTCGCTGGCGAAACGACTGCGCGATGCGGAGTCGATTTGGAAAATGCTCGAGACGGAGGTGCTGCGGCAGTTTGCGGAGGATGGTGGGAACAAGGAGCAGGGTTTGCATTACCATCTTTTCGCGTGGGAGATGGCTTGGCAGGCTGGAAGAGTGGTGGATGGCCTGCGAGGGCCGGTGCTGGAGCGGTTGCGGGATGCGGCGCGGTTTTTCTGCGATCTGTCGATGGGCGGATGGGATTTCGGCGACAGTGATGATGCGCAGATCATGCCGCTGACGCTGGAGCGTGCGCATGCGGAGCTGGAATGGCGTGCGTGGATGCTGGGTGAGGCTTGGGGAGTGAGTTTGAGGTTTTGGTTGGGCGATGCGCCGAGGTTTGAGGCTTCGGTATCGCGGAAATGGCTGCGCTACTCAGAGTGTGGGCAGGCGATGTGGCGGGATCTGGCGTGGTCGGTGCGCGTGGATGGCTCGCCGCTGGGTTTTGGGGCCGCTGGCGGCGCATGGGCACCTGGATGCGCTGCATGCGTCGATTTGGCTGCAAAACCTGCCGCTGGTGATCGATCCGGGAACGGGCTCGTATTACGGAAATGCGGCTCTGAGGGCGAAATTGGCGGCTTGGGAGGCTCACAATGGCCCGGTGCCGATTTCAGGCCGTGAGACGCCGAAACGCGCGGGGCCGTTTTTATGGATGAATCATCACGAAGTGCCGAAACTGGCCGTGGGAGGCGAAAAATGCTCCGTGGGCCTCGATGGCGTGCAGCGCGTGGTGAGCGTTTTGGAGGCAGATAGGAGTGTCTGCATCACAGACACGTTAAACGATGAAATAGAGCACGTCGTGACGTGGCAGTTCTCGCCGGATTGGGCGGTGGAGGCGATTTCGGAGCATTTTTTCACGTTGAGGCATGTGGGAGGCCTGACGGTGAATTTGACGGTGAAGGGAGATGGCGTCGGATCGACGGAGGTCGTGCTCAATACGGTTTCACCTCGGTTTGCGCAGGTGAGTGATGCCGCGGCGGTGCGGGTGAGGTTCACGGGCAGTCTGGCGAGCACGTTCTCGCTCTGAGGTGGCTGCGGGCTGTGAGGAGGTGGTGACTGATGGCGGTAGCTTTGGCCTGAACGGCCTGAACGGACGAAGCGGATGCTGCGGAGGATCAGCGCTCCAGCCACAGTGTGCTGGTGCGGAAATCGAGGGTCATGCGATAGTTTTGCCAGAAGCGGCTGCCGATGCGCATGGGGCCGGGCATGACGTACACTTCGGGATTGTAGTAGGTCTGGCCGCAGAGGCTGGCATTGGGCACGCGGATGATGCGGGCACCCGCGCGGTCGGCGCTGACATTGCCGCCGACGCCGCTGAGGACGAGTCCTGCGCCCATGCCACGACCACCGCCTGCGTGACCGAGGCGTGCGGCGGTGGCTTGATTGATGACGATGCCCCAGGAGGAGCCGGTGTCGATAACTGCGTCCCAGGTGAGGCCGCTACTGCTGACGCGGATGACGGGTAGGCCGCCACTCATGCGAAAGGGCACGCGGGTGGTATTCCCGCCGAGTGGGGTGTAGCTGTGGCCGCGGCCGAGCTCGATGGTGCCACGCCGGTAGTCGAAGGTGACGTAGCTGGCGTGTCTGCGGAGCTGGTCGATGCCGAGGATGGCACTGCCGAGGCCGCCGATGCGCGGTGTGGCACTGTGGCGGACGTAGCAGGGCACGTTGTCGAGATGCCAGGGGCCGAAGTCGAGGGCGCGAATGACGCCGCTGCGTGCGGCGGCGTTTCCATGCACGCCACGGAGGCTGGCGTTGTGCCCTGTGGCTGCGATGCCGGTGCCTGCGGCGATGTTGGACTCAAAGACGCATACGGAGGCTCCGGTATCGACGAGGATGGGCAGGGCACGGCTGCCATTGATGCTGCCGCTGATGTGCGGTGCGTCGGCACGGAGGCGCATGGGCATGACGATGTCGCCAGAGCTGCTGATATGGCCACTGCCACCACGCGAGGGCATGCCGGGGATGCCTGGCATGGCGCAGGAGGAGAGGAGAGCGAGCGGTAGAAGGAGAGCGAGCTTGTGCATGGCGGGTTCGTTTAAGTGGGGGCAGGGGAGTTTTCGTTCACCATTCGAGCCAGATGAGCTGGCGCCGGATGTCGAAGGTGACGCGGAAGTCTTTGAGGAAAAAGCTGCCGATGCGTGGCATGCCAGGCATGACATCGAGCTGCGCTTTTTTGAATTCATGGCCGAGCATGCGCAGTCCGGGCACGGTGATGATGCGGACGCCGGCTTCACGCGGCGTGGTGGTGCCGCCGACGCCGATCATGACAAAGGGTGCATCCACAGCGGTGCCGCCCGTGGCATGGCCGAGCCGTGCGGCGAGTTTTTGGTCGATTTCGACGCCGAAGGCCGAGCCGGTGTCCACGATGGCATCCCAGGAGACTTTGCCGGTGGTGAGGCGTGTCATGGGGACGCCTTGCTGGAGCTTGTAGGAGCTTTTGACATGCTTGGCGAGGCGTGGGCCGCTGAAGCGCTGGCCGAAGCCGAGCTCGATCTCGCCACGCGGGTAGTCGAAGGTGATGTAGGAGCAGTATTTCTGCGCGAGATGAAATCCGAGCACGGAGATGTCGAAGTCCTGGCCGAGGTAGTCGATACCGCCGCTGCTGCGCTGGAGGCGAATGACGCAGGGCAGATTTTCGAGCCGCCAATCTCCGATCTGGAGCCGCTCGATGACGCCGCCCATGCCGGCTTCTTTGCCGATGACGCCCTGCATTTGTGGTTTGGCACCTGGGACGGTGGCTAGATCGCTGCGCATGGCGAGATCCGCACTGAGCACGGTGACGGTGGCTCCGGTGTCAAAGAGGAGGCGTGTGGGTGAGCGGCCATTGATGCTGGCATCGACGTGTGGCAGCCCGGCGTGATCGCGGCGCATGGGGATGCGCAGGGTGGGGCCAGGTGGACTGCTGCGGGTGTCAAAGCGGTCACCACGGAGCATGCTGCGTGCTTCACCGACGGTGACAGCCTGGGACTGGAGCTGCCGCAGCGTGCCACCGGAGACCGGGCCATGGCTGACGCCGCAGGCTGCGAGAAAGAAGCAGGCAGTGGTGATGACGAGCGCGGCACGGAGCATGCAGCAGCCTTTCGCTGCGCTGAAAATGCTGTCAACTGGCACGGAGGATGGCATCGCGATTCCGCCAGAGGTAGAGCAGGCGGCGTGAGGTGTTCGGGTGCGTGGAGCCGAGATCGCTGATTTCCTCTGCGAGCCGCACGAGCACGCGGTCTGGGTGGGACTCGATGGCGTGGACGGTGGGCTCGAGGAGGCGGCGCGGATCATGCAGCACCTCCGGCAGCTCCACGGGCACTTTGGCGACACGCTGCACGGTGCGCAGCTCGGTGACTTGCTCTTGGAGTGCTTCGTGGTCGGTGTTGTCACCTTTGAGGAAGTGGAAAAAGCCCATGAGGGAGGTCTCATCGCTTTTGGTGAGCTTTTGGCGGATGCTTTGTTCCAGCTGCTGCCGTGCCTCCTCCGTGCGCACACCGCCGAAGGGCAGGGCATCTTCATACGACTGGAGTAGGTCCTGGATGGGCACATGGGTGGCGTTGCTGAGCTTGGCCTCCAGCACGCGGAGTAGCAGTGAGGTGCGGGCTTCGTGCTCCAGACCGAGTTTGATCTCCGTCGTCATGGCGGGGATGAGGCCTGCGGCGCGGGCTCCGTGGTCGTCACAGAGGAACTCGACCAGCCGGATCTGACTCACCCAGGTGCGGAATGCCACCCACCGCACCATACCAAGCGCGAAGAGCGGTGCTCCGAGATAGATCTCGTAATTCTGGAGCAACTGCGCGATCACCAGTGTCAGCACGCCGGAGAGCAAGCCGTGAATGAGCATGCAGCGGCTGGGTAGCGGCGAGTAGGCGAAGACGTGGCCTAGCTCGTGCCCGATGACCGACTCGAGCTCCTTTTCATCGAGTAAATGCACGATGGAGCGATTCAGTTGCACGCTGTTGAAAAGATTCCAGCCCGGCAGCAGATCGAGCCGCATGGCCAGCGCATTGACGTCCTTCTCTTTGGCCAAATAGACCCGCACCGGGCGGTGTGAGTAGCCCAGCCGCTCCTTCACACGCTGCACGGCGGCGAGCAGTGAGTCACGCGTGTGTGGCCCCAGCTTCGCCTCTGGTCGCACGTCCTCCAGGCGCTTGCGATTGGTGGTCAGTACCTGCGGCACAAAGTCGAACAAGCCCAGGAAACCCACCGCAAAGAGCAGCGCAAAATGCCAGCCTGGGATGCTGTGTGGCTGCGCAGCCCACCACGCCGCACCGACGGCGATGAGCAGCACCTCCAGCGCGATCCACAGCCGCGAGCGTGCCTCACTGGCCTGAAAGAGGGACAGCAGAGACTTGCGTGTCGGCGTGACCAGCCGCCGGGGTTTTTCCAAAGTCAGCTCTGGGAGATCCTGCATCATAGCGATCAGGTCACCGACTGGATGAAGCCACGGATCAAGCCCATCGAGGGCCGCGCCCGTGTCTGATACACCACTTTGCCAGGACCGGTGAAGCGCACCACGAAGCCCTCGCCGGAGAAAAGCGAGTCCTTGATCGACTTCGTCAGCACCACGGACTCAAAGGCCATCCCACCGGTGAAAGCCACGATGTTCCGATTATCCAGCACGAAGCGCTCCCCCTCCGCCAGCGTCTGCTCGATCACGCCACCATAGCTGGAGACAAAGAGTGTGCCCGTGCCCGCTGTCTTCAGGAAAAACAGCCCCCGCGTGGCCAGCAGGCCATGCATACCCGCATTATGCAGCTCAAAGGAAAGCTCAGGTGTGCAGGCTAAAAAAGCACCGCGAGCCAGCAGCAGTGTGGACTCCGGTGTGACCTCCAGGGCACGGATTTCTCCCATCTGCTCCGGTGCCAGCATGATGTGCTGCTCATCACGCTTCGCCTGGTAGCACACCGTGAAAAAACTCTCACCACCGAAGAAGCTGCGCACACCACCTGCTACACCGCTTTTGCCCTGCATCTGTAGCCCGGCCTTTACCTCGATGTGAAAGCCCGGCGTCATCGCCTGCATCGCCCCTGGCTGCGCCAGGATGCGCTCCCCCTCCGCCATGTCGAGACGCAGCGTGGAGAAAGCCGGAGCGTGCAGTACTTTGGTGGCGCATAGAGTGTGAGGTCAGGCCTCCTGTACGGTGGGAAAACGTGTCCGCGATACCGCGATCACAAATCCCCATCCGCCTGGCCGCTCATCTTCTTGCGCAGCAAGTAGCCGCCGAAGCTGATCAGCAGCAAGATGCCGAGGAAGATAAAGAGAGCGATGAGGCGGCTCACACCGAGCACCTCGGCGATCGTCGTCACGCAAATATCATAGATGACCACTTGGATGAACCAGCGGACGATGCCGCCGATACCACCGCCACGAGCAGCCAAAACCGGAGTCAGGGAAATATTCAAATCCATAGGCCGCCACTTAGAGCGATTGACTGTTCTGGGGGCAAGAAAAAACTCGGGGATCATCTTTTTCTTCATCACGGAGTAAAACACGCACAAAGTCTTGTGTGCTGGACCGTACTGCCTCAAACTTTCTGTCTCCTCGCTTTTTCACTGCTGAATGACCGCCTACTTCATCCGCCGCCTCATGTTGCTGCTGCCGACTTTGATCGGTGCGACGCTGGTGGTCTTTGGTTTGACGCGGATTGTGCCCGGCGGACCGATGGAAAAGGCGATGCAGCAGGCGCTGGCCATGGGCGACCGCAGTGGTGGTGGGCGTGATGCGGGTGGCTCGCTCAGTGAGGAGCAAAAGGAGCAGCTCGCGGCCTATTATGGCTTCGATAGGCCGTTTTTTCCGGCGTACTGCGTGTGGTTGGGCATTTGGCCGCGTGAGGAGTCGAAGCAGTTCGTGAAGTTCGAAGACGGCAAAACGGAGCTTCCGATCACTTTGAAGGTTTTGCTGCCCAAAGCCGAATGGAAGCCCAATAACGCCTACAAGGTCACTCAGGCCACCGTGACGATAACAGGCAAACTGAGCACTGGAAAGGTAGATGGCTGGAAAACGCGTGTGGAAGCGGAAAAGCAGCGCGTGGCGGTTTTTCGCCCGGACTTCAATGGCATCCTTCAAGGCAACTTTGGCCTCAGCACGAGCTACAACCTCCGCGTGCTCGACATGATGCTCTCCAAAATGCCTGTGTCGCTGTTTTACGGGCTGATGACCTTTGTGCTGACGTACATCGTCTGCATCCCGCTAGGAGTCTTGAAGGCGATCAAGCACCGCACGGTGGTCGATAACGCGACTTCGATCCTCATTTTCATCGGCTACGCGATCCCTGGGTTCTTGCTGGGTAGTTTGCTTGTCGTGTACCTCGCCGCACGCATGGGCTGGTTCCCGACGGAGGGCTTTACGAGTGAAAACTTCGCCAGCTTGAGTCTGAGTGAGAAAATTTGGGATCTAGCCCATCACGCGATGTTGCCGCTGGCCTGTTACATGATCAGCAACTTCGCTTTGATGACCATGATGATGAAAAACAATCTCATGGACAACCTCGCGGCGGATTACGTGCGCACCGCCATCGCGAAAGGGGTGAGCTATCGCCGTGCAGTGCTGGGGCATGCGCTGCGGAATTCGCTCATCCCCATTGCGACGACGCTGGGGAACGTGACGCTGGTGTTTGTGAGTGGTTCGATGCTGATCGAGCGCATTTTCCAGATCGACGGCTTCGGCATGCTGACGATCCAGAGCATCAGTGACCGCGATTACCCGCTGGTGATGGGCATCATCACGCTGGATGTGATCTTGATCGTGCTGGGGAACATTTTGTCCGACTTCTTTGTCGCGGTGACGGACCCGCGAGTGCGCTTTGAATGATGAAACGATGAATCCTCGCACCACCGGCTTTCTACTGCTCGCCTACGCCATCTTGGCGGCGGTGCTACGCGTATTGAAACTGAGTGTGCCTGTTTTGAAGGTGCCGTTTGTGTTTGGTGGCGTACTGGGCTGGTTGGCCTGCGGCGTGATTTTTATTTCAGCGCTGGTGTTGCTATTCACTGGCAAAACGGCCTGGAACATCAGTCCACAGACGGCGAAGAAGCTGCGGCGCTTCCGTGCCATTCGACGCGGTTATGTGGCGTTCGTGATTTTGTTGGCGCTGGGTGCTGTGGCGTCGCTGGACACGCTGATCGTCGGGAAACGGGCGTTGATGGTGAGTCACTCGGGGAAGTGGTATTTTCCTTTTGTGACCGAGGTGCTGCCTGGGACGACGTTTGGCCTGAAAAGTGATGCGGAGGCGGATTACCGCGATTTGCAGGCTCGCTTTCGTTTGGAGCAAAAAGGTGACTGGGTGCTGCTGCCGCTGGTGCCGTATGATTCGGCGCTGGATTCGCCTGCGATCATCGAAACGGTCGCGCTGCGTGATGGGAAGGTCTTTCGCCAAGGCGAAACGGAGCCCTTCAACGGCACGGCATACTCAGTCTTCATCGCGAAGCCGGAGCAGCAGCGGCAGGAGTGGCAGTTCCGTCACGGTCTGCGTCAGGGAGACATGCGTGGTTGGGATTTGGACGGCCAGCCGGTCGAAAAGGCAAGCTTTGAGAAAGGTGTGCGCGTGAGCTACACGGACTTCTCGGACGGAAAAGCGGCTGCGCTGGAGTCGCAGGCGCATCCTGAGCTGCGCACACTGATTTACCCGCCAGCGCCGCCATCTTGGAGCACGCGGCATTACCTCGGCACCAACTCGACCGGCATTGATGTGCTGGCGATGCTCTACGGCGGCCTACAGCAGTCGCTGGGCGTGGCGGTGTTGTATTTGATCATCACATTTGCAGTGGGACTGACGTTTGGCAGTGCACTGGGCTTCTTTGGCGGTGTGCTGGACATGGTGGGGCAGCGACTCATCGAGATCTGGTCGGTGCTGCCGTTCCTCTTTGTCGTGATGATCATCAGCTCGCTGGTGAGTCCGACGCTGCTCATCCTGGTGACCATCGTGGCTGCCTTTGGCTGGATGGAGACGGCGAACTACATCCGCACCGCGACCTACAAAGAAAAAGAGCGTGACTACGTGGCCGCCGCACGGCTTCTCGGTGCCGGCACGCCGCGCATCATCTTCCACCATGTGTTGCCGAACGTGATCGCCATCTTGGTGACGCTAGCACCTTTCAAAGTAGCGGGTGTCATCACTTCGCTGGCCGCACTGGACTTCCTGGGCTTCGGCCTGCCGCCGGATGTGCCGAGCTGGGGCCGCTTGCTGCATGAGGGCGTGGATAACTTCAGCTATCCCTGGATCGTCACCAGCGCCTTCACCGCAATGGCCAGCGTGCTCATCCTCGTCACCTTCGTGGGTGAGGCGGTTCGCGAGGCCTTTGACCCGAAAAAATTCACGACATACGAATGAAGCCACCTTCACACTCAAAGACACATGCAGCGTCTTCGGCGCGGGAGCGTCGTGGAGTGCGGGGGCAGAGATGCCGGAGCCATCCGGCATCGACGACACCGCTGTCGATGGCGGGTTGGTTTTCGAAAGTGTCTCTTCACGACGACAGCGGTGTCGCCGGGGCAAGTCTGCGCCTTGCCCCTCTGCCACCGCACTCCACGACGCTATCGCGATTCATCGTGGCGGCTTGTGCTTTTAGTTTACTGCTTTCGTCATGCACGCCAGACCGCGACTCCGACGACCGCTTTCCGCCATACGACAACACGGCAGAGGTGGAGGCGGAGTGGAAGGCGAAGCCGAATATCTATCGCTTCCTCACGCCAGCCGACCTGCCGAAGGATCTGAAATGGGAAACAGGCGCGGATTTGGCGGACCTCGGCTCGCCGGAGGCGAAGAAGGGCGGCACGCTGCGCATCGACACGCCAGACTTTCCGCCGACGCTGCGCTTTTTGGGGCCGGATGGGAACAACACGTTTCGTGGCGAGCATTCGGACAATGTGGAGATGCGCCTCGTCATGCACCACCCAGACACGACGAAGTGGATGCCGGGTATCGCGGAGGCCTGGGCGGAGTCGGCGGACAAGAAGACGGCCTACTTTCGGCTCGATCCTGATGCACGCTACTCGGATGGCGTGAAGGTCACGGTGGAGGACTTCTTCATGCTCTTTTACATGAGTCTGTCGAAGAACCTACAGGACCCCTTTGCCATCGACTTTTTCACCAAGGAGTATGAGTGTATCACGAAGTTTGACGACCGCACGATGAGCATCACCATGCGGGAGCCAAAACCGGACCCGATTTACCATGCCAGCGAAGACAACGGGCCGATGCCGCGGCATTTCTTCAAGGAGTTCACCGATGATTTCCCCGCTCGTTACCAGTGGCGGAAAATGCCGACGACAGGGCCGTATGACATCGCTCAGGAAGACATCAAGTATGGCCGCAGCATCACTCTCACACGGGTGAAGGACTGGTGGGCGCGGGACAAGAAATTTTACCGCCACCGCTTCAATGTGGACCGAATCGAGTACCGCATGGTGGCCTCTGTGGACACGGCGTATGAGATGTTTCGTCAGGGAAAGCTGGATCTGTTTTGTCCGCAGCGCTTCATCGCCCTCATCCCGACGTATTGGTATGACAAGAGTGAGGTGCCGGAGGTGCTGAATGGCTACATTGAGAAGTACACCTTCTATAATGTGTATCCGCGTCTCTCACGCGGCATCTACTTGAACCAAAGCAAGCCGCCGTTGGACAATCAGGACGTGCGCACGGGCATCAACTACGCGCTCAACTTCGAGCGCGTGATCCAGGTGGTGCTACGTGGCGATGCGGTGCGGATGCAGAGCACCTTTGCGGGTTTCGGCCGCTTCACGAGTCCGAAGCTGAAGGCCAAGTCGTATGATCCGGTGAAGGCGCAGGAGTATTTCGCCAAAGCAGGCTTTACCAAGCGCGGTGGTGACGGTGTGCTGATGAATGCATCGGGAAAACGCCTCTCGCTGACCTTTACCGTCGCGAATATGCCAGCTTTCACGCAGGCAGCGCTGATTTTGAAGGAGGATGCACTGAAGGCTGGTTTTGAAATCAAAATCGAAGCACTCGACATCACGCAACTCTTCAAAAAGGGGGATCAAAAGACGCACGAGATGATCATGTCCGCCTGGGGTGCCAAACCGCCGCATCCACACCTGTGGGAGTATTACGCGACGGAGAATGCCTGGGAGATCCAGCCGGACGGCAGTCGCAAAGTGAAAACGAACACGAACAACTTCACCATGACGGGTGAGCCTGAGCTGGACAAGCTCATCGACCTCCAGCGCAAGGCTCCGAATGAGGATGAGGTGCAGAAGTACTCGTGGCTCGTCCAGGAACGTGTGCAGGAGCTGGGCTGCGCCATTCCAGCCTGGGATTCGCCGTATTACCGCATGCTGCACTGGCGCTGGGTGCGCTGGCCGAAGGAGGGCAACCTAATGCAAACCCGCGAGGTCATGGACTCCGGCGTTTATTGGATCGACGAAGCCATTCAAAACGAAACGCATGAAGCCATGAGCATGGGACGCAGCTTCGGCGAGGTCTCCCGCGTCTTTGACCAATACCGCGACAAATGAGCGAACCCATCCTCCAGGTCGAAAATCTTGTCACTGGCTTCGATACCGATGCCGGACGCGTTGTAGCCGTCGATGGCGTGAGCTTCACGGTGCCGAAGGGCAAGACGCTCGGCATTGTCGGCGAAAGCGGCTGCGGGAAGAGCGTGACGGCTTTTTCGATCACGCGGCTCCTTCCGCAGCCGCACGGCAAAATCCTCGGCGGCAGCATCCGCTTCGAAAATCGCGATCTGGTCACGCTTTCGCCCGAAGAAATGCGGAAAGTGCGTGGGAACGACATCTCGATGATTTTCCAGGAGCCGATGACCGCGCTCAATCCGGTGCAAACCATCGGCAAACAGCTCTGCGAGGCCGTTTTCCTCCACGAGCCCGAAATCGAGCCGCGCGAGGCTTTGGCCCGAAGTCTCGACATGCTGAAAAAAGTGCGCATTCCAGCCCCAGAGCAGCGCCTGAACGAATATCCGCATCAACTCAGCGGCGGCATGCGTCAGCGCATCATGATCGCCATGGCGCTCATCAACACGCCGAAGCTCCTCATCGCCGACGAGCCCACCACCGCGCTCGATGTGACCGTGCAGGCGCAAATTTTGGAGCTGATCCGCGACATGCAGCAAGACCTCGGCATGAGCGTCATCCTGATCACGCACGACCTTGGTGTGATCGCCGAAGTTTGTGATGAAGTCATCGTCATGTATGCCGGCCGCATCGTGGAACGCGGCCCCGTGAGCGAAATCTTCGCCAAACCGCTCCATCCCTACACGCAAGGCCTCATCCAGTGCCTGCCGAAGCTCGATCACCCGCCGAAGACACCTCTCCCCGTCATTCCCGGCATGGTGCCAAGCCTTAAAGACATGCCCAAAGGCTGCCGCTTCGCCCCACGCTGCCCGAATGCCCACAGCGACGACGTTTTGAACCAACGCCAGCCCTGGAAAGAGTGCGGCCAAGGCCACGGTGTGGAGGCCTGCGCGTGCTTTGAACCCCGCCGGCCGACTGACAATCCCCCCCCCCCCCCCCGCCCCCCCCCCCCCCGCTCCTCCTGGCCGGGGTTTTCCCCCCGCTCCCCCCCCCCTTTTTTCCTTTTTTTCTCTTTTTGCCCCGGCCCCCTCCCCCCCCCCCCCCCCCCCCCCCCCCCCCCCCCCCCGCCCCCCCTCCTCCCCCCCCCCCCCCCCCCCCCCCCCCCCCTTTTCCTTTTTCCCCCCCCCCCCCCGGGCCTGTCCCCCCCCCCCCCCCCCCCCCCCCCCCCCCCACCCCCCCCCCACCCCCCCCCCCCCCCCCCCCCCCCCCCGCCCCCCCCCCCCCCCCCCCCCCCCCCCCCCCCCCCCCACCCCCCCCCCCCCCCCCCCCCCCCCCCCCCCCCCCCCCCCCCCCCCCCCCCCCCCCCCCCCCCCCCCCCCCCCCCCCCCCCCCCCCCCCCCCCCCCGAACCTCTGAATCATGAGCCTCCTCACCGTCCAGAACCTCAAGATGCACTTTCCGGTACGTGGCGGCGTGTTTTACACGACGAAGGCCACGTGCAAGGCGGTGGATGGCGTGAGCTTTGAGCTGCAGCCGGGTGAGACGCTCGGGCTGGTGGGCGAAAGCGGCTGTGGGAAGTCCACGGTGGCGAAATCGGTCGTGCGGTTGCTCAAGCCGACGGCGGGCAGTATTCAGTTCAATGGGCATGACATCTCGACGAAGTCGCAGGGGCAGCTTCGTGAGTGGAGGCGGGAATTGCAGATGGTGTTTCAAGATCCGGCGGAGTCGCTCAACCCGCGCCACACGATCGGGCAGATTTTGGAGGAGCCGTTCATCATTCAAAAGATGGGCACGCGGGCCGAGCGCAGTGAGTGGGCGGCGGAGTTGC
The DNA here is from genome assembly GCA_016713035.1 of Verrucomicrobiaceae bacterium. Lineage (NCBI taxonomy): Bacteria > Pseudomonadati > Verrucomicrobiota > Verrucomicrobiia > Verrucomicrobiales > Verrucomicrobiaceae > Verrucomicrobiaceae bacterium. Next base: position 102,667 of record JADJPW010000012.1, on the reverse strand, counting down.
TGAAGCGTGTCGGATTGCCAGCGGATGGTGTGCACAAGTATCCCTTCGAGTTCAGCGGCGGACAGCGGCAGCGCATCGGCATCGCGAGAGCGCTCGCGCTGAAGCCGAAGCTCATCGTATGCGACGAACCGGTCTCCGCGCTCGATGTGAGCGTGCAGGCACAGGTTCTAAATCTGCTGCTGGAGCTTCAGCGGGACTTTGGGCTGGCGTATCTGTTCATCGCGCATGATTTGAGCGTGGTGCAGCACATGAGCGACCGCGTGGCGGTGATGTACCTCGGCAAAATCGTCGAGATGGCTCCTGCGGCGGAGCTTTATAAGAATCCGCAACATGCGTACACGAAGGCGCTTCTGGATGCGATCCCCATCGCAGACCCGACGAAGCGTCGTGAGAGGCAGTTGCTGCGTGGTGATGTGCCTTCGCCGATCAATCCGCCTGCGGGCTGTGCTTTCGGGCACCGGATGAAGCATCCGAAGTGGGAGGAAAGCACGCGGATGGACCTGACGCTCAAAGAGGTGTCGCCTGGGCACTGGGTGCAGGCCTGTCCATGCTGCACCTGATGGGCTGGATCAGTGTGCCGTGGCTTTTTCCGCTCCGAGGCCGGTGTGGGCGCGGACTTTGAGCTCCGTGAATTTGGCTTCGGCCTCTGGCTCGCGCTTCATGAGGGAGCCGATGACGGCAGCGAGGAAGCCAAGTGGGATGCTGAGGATGCCTGGATTGGTGAGCGGGAAGAGGGCGTTTGCCTGGATGAGGTGGCGCTTTGCGGCGACGACTTCTGGGCCGTCGATGCCCATGATGCTGGGGCTGAGGATGATGAGGATGATGCTGCTGAGGAGGCCGACGGCTAGGCCAGCGACGGCACCCGTGGTGCTGAATTTCTTCCAGTAGATGCTGAGGACGATGACGGGCAGATTCGCGCTCGCGGCCACGGCGAAGGCGAGGCCGACGAGGAAGGCGACATTGACGTTCTGGAGCTGGATGGCCAGGAAGATGGAGATGGCACCGACGACGAAGGCGGTGATGCGTGCGACTTTCACTTCCTGCCCAGGGCGGTTTTCTTTGCCGTGGTGGAGGACGTTGGAGTAAAAGTCATGTGCGAAGCTGGCGCTGGCGCTGATGGTGAGTCCGGCCACGACGGCGAGGATGGTGGCAAAGGCCACGGCGCTGATGAAAGCGAAGAAAAGCGGCCCACCGAGTGCCTCTGCGAGCTGTGGGGCGGCCATGTTGTCGGTGACGATGTGATCTGGCTTGAGGATCGTAGCAGCGCCAAAGCCGAGGAAGGTGGTGAGGATGTAAAAGGTGCCGATGATGACCATCGCCCACACGACGGAGACACGGGCGGTTTTGGCATCAGGGACGGTGTAGAAGCGTACGAGGATGTGCGGCAGCCCTGCGGTGCCAAAGACGAGCGCGAGGCCCAGGGAGATCAAATCAAGCGGCCCCCAGCCTTTGGTGACATCTGCGCCGAATTTCATGCCAGGCTCCAGGAAGTTCTTGGTGACTTCTGCGCCGGTTTTGTCGATGTAGGTGAGATTCGCGATGGCTTCGAAGAAGGTGCTGAAGCTGTAGTTGAAATTTTTCATCACCAGCACGCTGAGAAAGATGGTGCCGGTCATGAGCAGGATGGCCTTGATGATCTGCACCCAGGTCGTGGCGAGCATGCCGCCAAAGACGACGTACACGACCATGAGCACGCCTACGCCGATGATGGCGGCCTCGGTGCTGATCCAGGGCAGGTCTTTGAGCAGCAGCTTCACAAGGGTGCCTGCGCCGATCATCTGTGCGACCATGTAGAAGGTGGAAACGGTGATGGTGCTGAGGGATGCCATGGCCCGCACGGGACGTGGAGTGAGGCGGTAGGCTAGCAGGTCTGCCATGGTGTATTTACCCGCATTCCGAAGAGGCTCTGCCACCACGATGAGGACGGTGAGGTAGGCGACGAGCCAGCCGACGGAGTACATGAAGCCGTCGTAGCCGAAGAGTGCGATCATGCCCGATATGCCCAGAAATGAAGCGGCACTCATGTAATCACCCGCGACGGCGAGTCCGTTTTGCCAGCCAGTGATGCTACGCCCTGCGGCGAAGTAGGCGCCAGCGCTGGTATTCTTTTTAGCGGCCCAAATCGTGATGCCGAGCGTCGCGACGACGAAGGCGAGAAACATCCAAACAGCAATAGTCATAGAGAGTGGGAGAAAAAAGGGTCAAAGGGTCAAGTGGAGGTCGATATAAGATCAATGGCCGTGGATGATGGCGGCGGCTTCTTTGTCCCATTGGGCGGCTTTGCGGGTGTAGATCCAGGCTAAGGCCCATGCCATGAAGAACTGCGATAGGGCGAAGAGGTAAGCCCAATTCAAACGGCCGAGCACTTCCTTCTTCATGAATTCTGGGAAGTAGCCGACGAGGATGGGCAGCGCGAAGTAGTAGGTGACGAAAAAGACCGTCGCGGTGATGATGAACTTTGCCTTGCGGCTGAGGAGGGCCTGAAAGGCGGGTTTGGCCTCGAGCTGGGCCCAGTCGGGTGATTTTTCGGACATAAGAGGGCGGAGGTTATGGAGTGGCCCTGGTTTTGGCAAGGAGAGCTTCCTGGAAAACAGGGTGAAAGAAAGAATGCACTGATCGCCGTGGCACTTTCGATTCCAAGGCACTCATGGGAGCAAAGGATAGCCTCATGGATCGTGTTACCTTCGATGTATTGGCTGAAACTGCTGAGGGCGATCTGTCTGGGGGAGCAATCCATGCTTGCTGGATGATGAACACAGGGCTTCTCTGTGTGCATGCGCATGGAATCGTATTATGCATCGAGAATCCGCCGAATCATCGCGGTAGCGATCCTAGTGCTTCTGGTGGCGCTGGCTAGTTGGCTCCCGCGTCGGGAGCATGCGCGGCCGCTGGTGGTGGCGCTGGGTATGTGGCCTGGGTCTGAGGCGCTGGTGTTGGCACGGGAGTCTGCTATGTTGCGCCAGGATAGGTTTAAGTGGGTCGAGCTGACGTGGCCTTCGGCTGCGTATCGTATGTTGAGCAATGGTGCTGCGGATGTGGCGGTTTTACCCTTGGCGGATGCGGAGTCACTTTCGCGTGCAGGAAAGAAGGTGCGGGTGGTGTATCTACTGGATGAGTCACATGGGGCCGATGGTCTAGTGGCACGGCAGGGCATCGCTACGATTCACGGACTCAAAGGGCAACGTGTGGGTGTCGATGCGCGTGGTAGTGGGCGTAGGCTGCTGCTGGGGGCACTGGAGCATGCGGGGATGAGCATGGCGGATGTCGAACCCGTGACCCTCCTGCAACCAGAGATGACAGAGGCCCTGAACAGGGGCGATGTGAGCGCGGTGGCTATTTCTGAGCCGTGGATGTCACCCCTTCGCCAGTCAGGAGCTCAGATCTTAGCAGACTCGACACCTCCTAGTCGGCCTGTCATCCGTGCGGTAGTGGTGAGTGAGTCTGCGCTGGTGGGGTGGAGGGAGCAGGTTCTGGAGCTTCTGCGGGTGTTAGAGCCCGCAGGTAAGATTTTGAGAGATGGAGATGCTTCTGCGAGTGGCCTGAAGTGGGTACTGGCAAGGCAGGGGCTGAGTCAGGCGCAATTTTCCCAGATGCTGCAGAGAGTGATCCCGCTGAGTGTGAATCAGAATAAGGAAATGCTCAGAAAAGGGGCGATTCCTGGCTGGGACGCTGCCGAGGTGGCAAAATGGGTGGATGCATCTCTTATCGAGGAGGTGGAGCCGTGATCCGATCTCTCAAGTCCAAGCTGACCATCCTCGCGCTGCTGCTGGGGCTGCTCCTGATCTCGCTGGATGGCTGGCGGACGCTGTATTTGCTAGAGCAACGCACGATGGATCGACTCATGCGAGAGGCGGACATCGAAGGCGTGAGGATGGCGGGATCATTGCAGTATTTCTTTCGTAATGCCATGAAGATGGCTGCGGAGATGGAGACGAGCCACGCCGCTTTGGTTCAGGATTTGAATTTAGTGCTGGTATGTGACGAGCGCGGCATCGTGAGGCACTCGACGCAGATACAATGGCAAGGACGGAAGCTCAATGATACGCCGCTGGGCAATGTGTCGGCGGAGGTCGTGCGACAGGTGCAGGAGCATATGGAGGGGACAATCATCAGAGATCAGGCGGCAGGGAATGTGATAGGGGCCTTTCCATTTTTCACGACTTATGATGATCGGGACCGGGGGGTGTTGTTGCTGGATTTTGACGCTTCTGCAGCGTTGGAGCGGGCTCGTGGGGATGCGCTGCGGGAGTCGATGCTGCGGGCTTGCCTGCTAGGTGCTGCATGTGTGCTGTTGTGGCTCGTGCTGGACTGGCTGGTGACGGAGAGAGTGGAGGAGCTACTGAGATTCACCACGGTGGCGAGGTCTGGGGTAGAGGCTGTCGCTCCACGGCCCCGCCAGGATGAGCTGGGGATCATCGCCCAGAGCTTTGTAGAGGCGGTGCATGACATCCGAAGCGCAGAGCTACGGCAAATGGAAGTCGCCGAGCAGGAGCGCAGACGCATTGGAGCGGATATGCATGATGATGTATGCCAGCGGATGGTGGCCGCACAACTAAAGAGCGGTGTGCTAGAATCCGTGCTCCAGAGGGAAGGGCATGCGCAGGCCTCATTGGCAAATACGGTGGCCTCGGATCTGATGATGGCGGTTAAAGTGACGCGTGGATTTGCCCGTGGATTAGCACCGATGCTGGTTCAAAAAGGGCGGCTGGCAGAGGCTTTGAGTCACATGGCGGAGACGCTTTCGGCTTCTTTTTCTGTGCGTTGTGACCAGGAGTATCAGGCCGGATCGAGGAGCTTGGGCGTCTGGGTGGACACGCATATTTTCCGCATTTGCCAGGAGCTGGCAGTCAATGCCGCGAAGCATGCTAAACCATCCCTGATCCGCATACGAGTGACCTATGATGAGCGCCAACTGAGGCTAGAAGTCCTCAATGATGGGCTGCCGAAGATGGAGACGCCGATAGGGAAAGCTGGCGTTGGATTGGAGTTCGTGCGGCAGCGAGTGCGAGCACTCGGAGGTCGCTTTGACATACACTCTGGAGCGAATGGTGTGGGCAGTGAGGCCTGTTGCGAAGTGCGCCTCCTGCCCATCCATTATGAAGATGAGCCCATGCAGACAGAGGGAAACTTATTTTCCACCGTGGCGTCGTGATTCAGTCCACTGGATGGCGAGGCGTGTGATGGCCGCACCATCTTCCACGCCTAGCTTGCTACGCATATTCATTTTATGGACATCGACCGTCTTTGGGCTGATGCGCAGTGCTTCGGCCACCTCATGCGTGCTTTTTCCTTCACCAAGGAGGATGAAGACCTCCAGCTCCCGGTCACTGAGAGCTTCGATGCCTGACTTCGCCTTAGCTCCCGTGTCACCGAGGGCATAATTCATCATGATCTCCTCAGATACAGATTCACTGACACTGAGATGGCCTGCGGCGACGCGGCGTATAGCCTCCTCGTACTGTGCGTGAGTCGCATCCTTTGTCAGATACCCACGGGCACCAGATCGGAGGGCGCGAGTGACGTAGAGACGCTCTTCATGCATCGTCAGCACGAGGATTTTGACGTTCGGGTAGAGTGCACGCACATCTTTGATGATTTCCAGACCGTTGCGATCTGGGAGGGTGATGTCCACGAGCAGCACATCGGGTTCGTTTTCCCGCAGCATCTTAGCCGCCTCTGCCGCAGTGCCGGCCAACCACGCGATGGAAAAACCCTCCATACTGCTCAGAAGCACGCGGAGACCTTCACGCATGAAGGTATGGTCTTCGACGACAGCGACTTTAGTTATTTTGGTTGGGAGAGGATTCTTCATCTTTAGCAGGTGATTCCGTGGAGGTGTACGGACGGTCGATGATTGAGTTTTCTGGACCCACACATCATGAGCGATGGTTAAGGACTGGGTCTATAAGCAAAAAGTTTACTCCAATATGGCAATGTGGTTTGCCTGCATTGGGTGATGTGGATTGCCCCACATCAAGCCAGGCACTTGTAGAGGGAAATGGAGACTTGCGGGCAGAATGATGACCCTAACAGCCGTCTCAGATCACGCCCTGCCTCCCGCTCCAGGACATGACCTGTAGGCTGACATTTGTCATCTTACTTCCATTCATAACAATGAGCCGCCAAAGCAACCTTCTTCAATGGTTCAGAACCACTGCGAGAATCCCGACCGCATCACTGAGCATCCTTCTCATGGCATCTGGCATAGGCACATCGAGTGCTGCCACGATCGACTGGGGCGTCAGTCAGTCAGGACTCCCAGGGGTGTACTCCTGGCAGCACCTCTACAACTGGAATGCCAACCTCCAGCACCTCACGCCGACTGCGGTGCCCAATGCGGTGAGCGATACGGCGAATCTGAATTTGGTGGACCTCAGCGGGAACCAAATCATCAATCTCAATGGCGCTGTGACACTGGGCACGCTGAACATCGGGGACACCAGCGGCCAGCAAAGCTACATCATTGCACCTGGCACAGGAGGACCGCTGACGCTCAGTGGCGGTGGATTGGCAGTGATCAATAAAACTGGCATCGGGGCGGATGCCATCACTTCCAATATCACTTTAACAGACCCTGTAACATTAAACGTGTTGGATGGCAGCCTCTCGCTCACAGGCGTCGTTTCTGGGGCCGGCGGTATCACGAAAGAGGGGGATGGCTTGTTGGTCCTGCGCGGAGTCAATACCTACAGCGGCCTGACCACACTGAATGACGGCATCACCCTCATCGCGACTTACGCTGATAATGCTGCCGCTCTCGGTACAACGACTCAGGGCGTCGTGATCAATTCTGGAGCCACCCTTGCTATTGCCAATGACCAGTCTTCTGCTGCTGGTCTGACTGGTAGTGGTGCTACCCTCAATACAGAGCCGCTCACACTGAATGGCTACGGATTCCGCAACATGGGTGCTTTGCGAAATATGTTTGGTCGTGAGAGCAATACTTTCACGGGTCCGATTACCCTTGGCAGCACTTCGCGTATTCAGTCAGATGCTTCTACATTGACCCTCTCAGGCACCATCAATGTGAACCAGGATCTCGAAATCGGTGGGACAAACTTTGTCGTACTGTCTGGCGCTCTGTCTGGAGCGAATTCCATCACTCACGACGGTTCGAGCGGTCTTCAGCTCAACAATATCACCGCAGGCCAGACCTATTCTGGCACCATCACTTCCCTCCAGGGTGAAATCCGCTCGAACCAAGTTTCTGGGGCGACGGCTGCTGACAATCCCTACAATGACATATCGGCACTGAATTTGCGCAATTCACTCCTCCGACTGAATTTTGGAAACTCTACAACAAGCGCAGGTAGTGCTGCGGACTCTCGCTTTTCCACCACGGCTCCTATCGATATGAAGGCATCAGCCATTTATATTGATAACGCCTCCTTCAGTGGCACCTCAACAATTCTCTTCGATTATGCGGTGTCACAAACGCTCGGCACGACGACCATGAGCAGCGGTCAAAACCGAATCGGCTTCCGCTCGGCGGATACAGGTTCTGTGACACTGGCATTCACGGATCTGCTGAAGCCAAATCCTGGCACGACCTTGGAATTCGTGGTGGACAACCTTGTGGGCGCAGCTCTCGGCACGGCAGCAAAGCATCGTATTCTGAATAATGCATTAGAGGCAGGTCCAACCACGGTACCCTTTGTTGGCGGCTGGGCATACTCGGGGGCGGATTTCTTGAAATATGTACCTGTGGCGTCTGGTGGTTTCGGTTACACCGAGCTCGTCGCTGCGGACAATGCGGTCAACACTGCTGAGGGTACTTGGGCGACCGGCCAGAACATCTTCCTGGACAACGCTAACTACACCATCTCTGCAAACCGCACCATCCAGTCTTTGAAGATTGCTGGGGCAACAGATCGTGTCGTAGGCGGTGCTGCGGGCACTATTTTGGAAATCGAGTCCGGCGGTATCATCGCTTTGGATGACGGGCACACCATTTCTGTGCCACAGCTCACAGCAGGTTCCGCGGGTGATTACACCTTGTATGACATCGCTTGGGCCTTCCACACCATCCGCTCAGAAATCGCGGATAATGCGGGGAATCCGGTCTCGCTGGTAAAGACGGCTGGGAACACGACGCGCTTCCTCGGCAACAACACCTACACCGGCACCACCTACATCAATGAGGGCATGTTCCAGGACATCATCGGGGCAAAGAATCAGCGGGCGCTGGGAAGTGGCAATCTCACCTTCGGAGGCAGTCCGCAAAATCAGGCCGTTTACGAGAATGACAATGACTTCACCCGTGCGCTAGGTGTGGCTGCTGGAGAAGTGCAGATCATCGGTGGTGGTGTGGCACTAGGTAGTGGTAGCTCGGGCTTTGGTGCCTATGGGGCTCCTATTGATCTGAATTTTGGTGGTGCTGGAGCACCAGTTATTTGGGGATCTGCGACTTTTAATCCTGGCCAGTTCACCCTGAACGGCGGGAATGCCACCCATGTCCTCACCATGGTGAATCCCCTTTTACTGTATGGTCAGCGTTATCTACGCTTGGACGGCTCCGGCTCTGGTGGCTTACCTGCTGTGTTGGGCACTATCTCTGGAGATGTCTCCTCAGGCGGAATCGTCAAGCGTGGTGGTGGTGTGCTCTTCTTTGATGAGGCAAAGACGTATGACGGTACAACCATCGTCCAAGAAGGTGTGGTCTGGCTTCGCAAGAACGGCACTCTGGGGGCCAATGTCAGTGGTAATGATATTTTCATCAATGCAGGCGGGAAAATCACGATCGAGTCTCCGACGAACATCGGCACCCGCCAGTTGATCGCGCTCCAGAATAACAGTGATGATACGCCAGCGACCATCGCCTTTGGTGCGGGCTACGGTGACGGATCAGCGATCCGCTTCTCCAGCATGACGAACAATACGACCGCACCAATCCAGACTGGGGGCAACAGCATTCTCATTGTCAATCAGCAGACTGGCACCGACGCAAGACGTGCGAACCGCATTGCCATAGAACTGAGTGGTAATAACATTTTTTCCACGGATGTCCTCGCGCAGGTCAAGGCGGTAGCTCCAGATGTGCAGGCATGGTTTGGCGCAGATACGGGCAATGGCACATACACTGGAACAACACTCACAGCTACAGGTCGCACAAAAACGGGAGGTAACTGGGAGGGGCACTTCCTCGGCGCGGGCAGCGGCACGCTCACCATCGCCAATAGCAATGTGCTCACAGGTGCAGTTCCGCTAACAGTCGGAGCCATTGATGAGACGGCTAGGACGCAGATCGGGGGCATTGTTTATATCCCGAATGCTCAAAATTACACGGGCGTTGTCGCCCAGACAGTCGGCACCGCGCTCACGGCTGGTACGCTGATTGGGAATGGTGGTGTTCTTGTCGTCGGTCAGAATGGGGCACTCAATGCAGCCGATAACAACATCTCCCTCCGTGGCGGTGAGCTGCGGCTGGGCATCGATCCCCTGAATAGTCACTATGGCCAGACCGATACGCAATACGCCGCCCGCAATATCTTCGTGAAGAGTGCCAATGCGGTTCTGCGGACCATCCCCATCAGTGGCGGCTACTTTGGTAACGTGACGCTGAATGACTTCACCATGCGTATGGACAATGCGGATCGTGTTCTGGCGGTGAATCGTATTGGTACGACCTGGATGAATACCATTTTTAATGGTGCCGTCACGCTGGAGAATGGCACCACGGCACGCAATGCCTTCTTTGATGTAGGTGATGATAACAACTACCACTCGGGTATTGGCAGTTTGACGTTCAATGGCGTGATCTCGCAAACAGGAACAGGTATTGTGGGTATCCGTAAACGCCAGGGCGGCGTGCTCATTCTGGGGGGCGACAATACCTACCTGGGGAATACCCAGGTGGAGCAGGGACGGTTGGTGCTGAACAACGTCGGTGCAGCTGGCGCGGCTGGATCCGATATCAATTTCGCCAATACCAATGATCGTCGTGCGGACCTGGAGTTTCGCCTTGATGGGACTGGGCCGTTTGTCGTCCAGAACAACATCATCACCTCTGGCAATGATGGCGGAGAGACGCGCGTGATTACGGTAGGTTCGTTCAATGGCACCAGTAGCAATCAGTTGGTTCAGTTGAATGGCAGTCTAACGATCGGCCATGGTGGCACGCATACCACCAACGGCGGTGATAGCAGCGCCATGTATTTTGATGGTTTTAACGGTTACGGCTTGGAAATCCAGGGCACAACCACCCTGAACCGCAGCATCGTCTTCCGTCCGCGTGGTGCCGTACTCACTCTCAGCGGGGTCGTCGATGGTGCGGCTGCAAATATCCTGGAAAAATCAGAACAGGGAACTCTGATCCTTAATGGAAACAATACCTTTGCTGGCGGTCTCTTGATCAGCAATGGTTACGTCGTGGCAGGACATGACAATGCTCTCGGCACAGCGGGGGCTACTTTCCGAAATAATTCATTCTCCCAGATTCTCGCCTCAGGCGTCCGCACGATCTCCAATGGTTTTACAAACACGGCCACAGGCAGCACCCAGACACTGGGTGGCCTAGATGCTGGGGCAAAGACATTCAGTGGTAACATCGCACTCACCAGCGCAGGTATTGCCCTGACATCCGTGGTTGGAGGCGACACCACTTTCACAGGTACCATCAGCGGTGGCTTTGGAGTGAACAAGACAGGGGCTGGCACAGTGATTCTCGATCCAGCCTCGGGCGGAAACACCTTCACCACAGGTAGCGTTACTGTCAGTCAGGGCACGCTCGTTGGTGAGGCCAAGGCTGCGGGGAATCCTTTTGGCACGGACACGCCATTCACTGTCGCTAACGGAACTCTCCGCCTCAACAACAACACCGCAGCCGCCAATGCGACGACAAGCGCAGGTGCCCTGAATATCACGACTGGCAATGCAGCCCTTGTCGTGGACAGCACCGGATCGGGCGGGAATTCCACGGCCTGGACTTTCGGTTCGCTCGCACGCACCAATAACTCAACCCTCACCCTCAAAGGCATCACGACCGATATTGGCGGAGCCACCAATGAAGTCGTCGCCTTCACGGCGGCTCCTGCGCTGGCGAACAACACCATCGGCACCTGGGCGGCGATTCAGGCCTCTGGCTCCAATGCAGCGCACTATGCAGGCGTTTCAGGCTTCGCCATAGTCACCGCGACCTACTCTGGCACTGGAGACCTTGATGGGGCCACCGGAGCCACTGCCCTCTGGGATGCGGGAGCTACGGCCAGTACGCTGACTGCTAACCGCTCGGTCTATGCCTTCCGCACCAATGCCAATGTCGGACTGGGCGGCTTTACTTTGAATGTTGGGACTGCCAATTCTGGCACCCTTGGTCAGGCAGGGATGATCCTGAACAGCGGCGCTGACATCTCCGGCGGAAAAGTGAATTTTGGCACCAATGCGCTTTCGATTTACGTGGATGATGCCGCAGCCTCGACCATCAGCGCACCCCTTACCAATTATCGAAACAACGCGTCGAACACGGTAGCGACGGGCCTCATCAAATATGGCCCCGGCACTCTCGAGCTCTCTGGTGCAAATACGTTCCAGGGCAATGTCCAAGTGAATCAGGGCACCCTGAGCCTGACAGCGGCCAATGTGATGCCTACCTTCGAGAACCTCAATGCAGTCTCGGGCTCCATCGTCACCATTCAGCCAGGGGCGACAGTCCTGCTCAACAATAACAACCAAGAATTCGGCAACCTCGTTGGCTCCAGCGTCGTCAGCCCAGTGCTTAATACTGGTGGAACTCTTGATCTCGGTACCGCGACCCTGGTGGTGGGCCGCCAGGGTGCTAGTACCACTTTCTCGGGCCAAATCATCGGCGGAGCTGGCTCCACCCTCACCAAAATCGGTGGTGGGCGCCTCACGCTGGACAACTGGGATCCTGCGATGCCGAATTCGCTCGGCACTCTTGATATCGCACAGGGATTCGTCACCTCATGGAACAATGATCAGTCGTGGTCCACTCCCACGGGCTTTGCCAATGCCATCCCATCCTCCACCAGTATCCTACTACGCGGTGGTGAGTGGGAGGTCCGAGTATCCGGCGATAATACCAGCAACTTCCAGGTCATCCCATTGGGCCACAGCATCGTCCACCAGGGCGGGAATTCCGTCCTAGATACAGATCGTCATCAGACGGGCACCGCTAATAAGATCGTGACCTTTAACAATCTCACGCTCGATAAGCAGCTCTTCCTAGTCACCGGCGGGAATGCCGTTTATCCGCGCTTCGATGGTACCACCACACTCATCAACCATGCACGTATCCAGACGGACGCACCCTTGTTGCTCAATGGCAGCATTACTGGGAACTACACGCTCACTAAAATAGGTGGCAGCAATCTTGAAATTGGGGGAAATAATAGCGGATGGAGTGGCGGGACCGTCGCTACGGATGGACTCATCCTCTTTGGCACGCGTGCACCAGAAGATGCCTCAAGGTACATGACTTCGACAAACCTGTTCGCCTACAGCGCTACCGCCAATCTCGGTACGGGAGACATCGTCATCAATCGCAACACGGCGATTCGTATCAATGCTCCCTCAAACATCCTCAGTGCGCAGGGACAGCGGGTGCAAGTCTTTGGCGATCTGCGGGGTAGCCTCCCACGCATCGATCTCGGGGTGGATGCTCCAGTGACCAGCTACAATGTCTTCTCGACGAGCAATGGATCACTGAACTTAGGCCTCCATGAAGGCTTCTACAGCAATCAGATCGACCAATCAAAGCTGGGCAACGGTAAATGGGGCGTCGGAGCATGGGATACCACCTTCTACACCGCCGCGAGCATGGGTGCAGGTGTGGATAATACGTATCGCTTCCTGGGTACCAATGCAGTCTTGGGCATTACCCAGACCAATGCTCTTTCTGGCACAGCCAGCCTTTGGGTGGGCGCTCCGCAGTATGATAACGGTTTCGCACTCAACAATACATCTGCGAGCATCCGTCTCTACGGAGATCAATCCTATACCGGTAACACCACCATCTTCCGCAGTGACAATACGGGGAACACCAACAATTACCTCGAAATCACAGGAGATCTCGCCTCGCCGACGATCGATGTTTTCGGTGGGTTGACGGCTCGTGGTGATGGTCGCTTCACCCGTGATGATGGCAGCCAGTTCAACACGGTGAATCTCTATCCAGGCTCTCGCCTGCGTCTCGACTATAGCATGGATGTGAATGACACCATGCTGATTTCCCGCCTGGACAACAGCAACCTGGGTTTTGAAAGTGATGAGAACAAATGGGGTGACACCACGGGCATGACGCTGCGCGGAGCTACCCTGAACATGATTGATAGCAGTGGCCGTCAGAATCAGGAGCGTATCGGTGTGATGACCGTGGAGCAGGGGGCCGCAGTCTTACTCGAGCGCAATGGCGGCAATGGCCAGATCGTCCTCAGCACACCTAGCATCACACGTGTTGGACAAGCCACATTCGATGTCCGTGAAAACGCGGATGAGCTCGGCCGTGTGGATCTCCAGGGGCAGAAGTTCTTCATCGACAATGGTACCTCCATGCTAGACGCCCAGGGCATGATGCCAGTCTGGATGATGAATCCTAGCCGCAATACTTTCCTCACCTACAACGCTGATTTTGGTGTGCAGAACATGGCATTTACGCAGTCCTCCGGCGCTGTCGGCACAGGTGCCACCTTTTTTGCTGGATTGCTATCCACAGACATCGCCAGCTACAACACCACAACCGGAGACGCGACACTGGGTGGCACCGCCAATGTCTGGGCTCTGCGCATCAGCCACGAGGCTGCCAGTAACGATACCACGCTCACAGGCGGCCAGATCAATATCCATAGCGGTGGTCTGATCGTCGATAATCGCGACAATGCCCGAGTCAACTTTGACACCACCAATGTCTATTTCGGGGATGGTTCCACTCCCGTGGAGGGCGTCATCTACTCTGACCAGAGTGGCCAGACCACTCGCATCGGCGGGGTCGTGACAGCGGCTAATCTCGTCCATCATGGCGCAGGGCAGCTCCAGCTCACCAACACGGCCAATGCCATCACGGGGAACATCCAGATGAATGGTGGTACACTCTTCGCGGATGGTGCCGGCACTTTAGGGACAGCCTCCCTCACCATTGCAGGAGACTGGCTGGGCAACAACGACGGTCAGCAGTTGGCGGAAATCCGCCTGCGCACCAACGACAACGCCAACACCACGTTTAACAACGCCATCATCCTGGCGGCGGACATGCCCTATGCTCGCTTGTTTGCCGAGCGTTATACGGGTGCCTCGACTGCAGGGGCTCTTGTCACCATCCCAACCTTGACGATTATGGGTTCCAATACGCTTCAGGGAAGCTCCCTCATCGTCAATAACAGTTCTGGGACGAATAGCGCGAACACCTACTCCATTGAGGTCAGCGGTGCCACGACCATCAATGGCACAGCCCCCTTCGGTCTCCACATCCAGGCCCAGCGCCTGGAACTCAGCGGCACCCTTAGCACTCCCAATGGATCGAATCTCATCAAATCAGGCGACGGACAACTCCGCGTCGAGGCAGATAACACCGGCTGGACTGGCCCGGTCACTTTGAACCGTGGCGAAATCGCCGCCATCGCGAATGCGGGCAACAACTTTGGCACTGGCGACTACCTGCTGAATTTCGGCCAGATCCGCATGCAGTCGAATACGGCCCGCGCCTTCTTCGCCGCTGCTGGCCAGGACATCACCGCAGCGGGAGCCGTTACCTTTGTCTCCAATCGCAACGGTGCCACCGCCGAGCGCAACATGACCATCGGTGCCAATGGCGGGGGAAATCTCTTCCGCACCATCAATGGAGCCCATATCCGCTTTCTTTCGGATGGCTTTGGTGACGACCACCTCATCGAGAGCAACGTGATCGTCAATGACAGCGCGGTTTTCTACAATGACAGTACTGAACTCCGCTTCCAGGGAGAGTTGCAGGGTTCCGGTCGGCTCACGAAGAGTGGCTTTCATAACGTATTTCTGAACGAGGCCACCGCTGGCGGCAACGCAGACTGGCATGGCATCATTGATATCCAGCGTGGTGCCATTGTACAGCAATCGGCGAATGACTCTCTCGGCGGTACAGGCAGCTCCATCATCGTCCGTGCGGGTGCCACACTATCCATGGATAATACGTCGGGCTTCGGCACCGGATTGGGTGTGGTTTCTGTCACGGAGAGCACCACGCATCTGCCAGTCCTCGGAGTGCGCACAGCTGCGAATTTCACGAGCGTGCTGGACAGCTACAATGGGAAGTTCATCGGCAGCGGATCAGGTGTGGTAGCGATCGATAATAATCAATCCATCGCTGTAGATCCCAACATGTCTGCCCGCTTTGGCGGAGACTGGTTCCTGGGCTCCAGCTACAATAGCGGCAATGGTAATCTGACGGCGAATTCGGTCACTCCTTGGGGAGTTGGTAATGCTCAGTTCCTTCTAGGCGGCGGTGGCAGCACCCTAACATTGAACCCGACGGCGGGCAGTTTCCAATTTGCAGGTGCCAACCAGATGATCCTTGGCTCTGCTAATAACGTCTTTGGCTACGGTAATGGTCTTATTCAATGCCAATGGAAACAATACGTATTCGGGGGGCACTCTTGTCACAGTGAGCCGCCACGTGGATAGTGGATTCCGTGCCACTGCCTTGTCGCTGCAAGGCGGAGCCATCGGGACTGGGACGACGTTCCGTACTCCCCTCGGATCTGGCACGGTGGATGTGTTTGGTGAAGTGCGTATCGAGGGCTCTTCAGGAACCGCTGTAACGACGGGTGGAACGACCAATGCCAATACCTGGGTATTCCATCCTGGCTCACGCATCCGCTTTAACAACGGTGATTCAACAGGTCTTCCATTCACTGGCAGTGGCACTACAGGCACTCAAGCAGCAGGCACCATCGGTGGCGGTGGCCGCTGGGCAGATACCGTCGGCATCACTCTCGACGGGGCGGTGCTCGACCTGATAGGTGACAATTCCGACCACGCTGCGAATAAAGAAATCATCGGCGATCTGACTGTCGGTCGCGGTGCCGAGGTCGTGGTTCGTCGCAACACAGGTTTCGGCGCGGAACTCATCACCAGCAATCTATTCCGTGGCACCACCACCTCTACTCTCATGCTCCGTCATGATACCGACTTGCTGGGTGACGCTGGGTCGGTGAACACAGACCGCTTCATCGTCAGCTCTGGCATTGGCACCACTGCTGGCCAGGTGCCTGTGACCAATAATATGGTCGATCCTTGGATCGTGAGCCGCAGCCAGAACCAATTCTTGAAATACGATGCCACATTGGGATTCCAGCTCATCACGGAAGGAGCCGCTCCATCGAACTACATCACCTCTGCAGGTGGAACGCTCACCATGGCAGCCAATAATGGCACCGAGATTCTCAATCTCGGCACCGCCACCGCCACACTCGGTGCCAACCTCGATATCCACGCTCTGCGAGTAGATCGCGACATCAATGTCAGTGCAGATGGCCAGTTCAAGAATATCATCATCCGCAGCGGCGGCCTCATGCAGGCTGCCAATACACCCACCATCAATGCCGACCTCTATTTTGGCAGTGCTGGCGATGGTACAGGTCAGGCGCTGATTTGGGCCAATAACAACACGCTCCAGATCAATGGCAAAATTTTTGCCAGCGAAGTCGTCAAATCAGGTACTTCCTTCCTCAATGTCCGCAGTGATCAGCCCCAATTCACCGGTGACTGGATCATCAATGGTGGCGGGATTCAATTCCTCACCCCAAACGCTGCCAGCACTGGAGAGGTAATCTTGAATGCTGGACACATGGTGGATAATGACACCACTTATAACATCACTGAAGTGCGCTACAATTACAACAGCGGCACACCAGACCTCTTCACCTGGAATGGTGGTAAAATCACGGGTTACAACACCCAGAACCGCATTTACCTGCCGATGGCGAGCGATAGGCTCCAGCAAATCCCGGATGTCGATCTGCGTACCACCAATACGGTGCCTGGAGTCGGCCAGGAAGGGTCGATGATCTTCCTAATTGATGGCTACCGCAGTACAGCGCGGACCGGCACAGTTACGCTCTACGATCATTACATGGTGCAAGTCGAGTCCAATACCTTCGGAACAGGCTCTACCAGTGGCTTCCAGTTTGGCTCTGGTGAAGGTGTCAGCGGATTAAACAACGGCGGTCTCTACGATCTACGCAAAATCGGCGATGGAGTCCTCACCTTGGGCGACAATACGGCCAGTTTCACCGGTAGCCGCACAATCACCGTCGGCGAAGGCGCTGTGCGTGCCATTCACAATGGTGCCTTTGGTGGTGCAGGTAATACACTCAAGGTCAACTCCACAGGCGTCCTGGAAGTCGCCGTCGCGGGCTTCGCCCCGACTGCGACACTGACGATGGACCCCGGCTCGGCGGAGCGCTGGGCAGTGGATGGTGCCCGTAGTGGGAACTACACGCTTCCTCAGGGCGTCAGCCTCCAGGTCATGCATAACCAGACTGGTACGCAGACGATCACACTCAATGGTGGGTCGATCATGGGCTATCTGCCCCGCGATTGGGAGCAGGTCGCCGTGATCCACACACTCGGTAGTGGTGTCACGATCAATCTGACAGGGGATTCCTTCCTCGGTCAGCCCTACGCCACCAGTAGCAACGGAGTCTGGGATCTGAGTGGGATCTATGACCAAGGTAAGATCAACACCACCACGGGCAGTAATCCGAGCGATCCAGCCCTGCGTGGCTCCTACCTCCAGATCGATGGTGCCATCACCGGCAGTGGTGGAATCACCAAACTAGGCCAAGATATAATCCTGCTGAACGGTGCTAACACCTACACAGGTGCCACACGCATCGAAAATGGCATTCTCCAGCTCGGTCGCGATAACGCCCTGCCCACGACTACCTCTTTGGAGATGGCATCGACCAGCGGCATGCTCGATCTGAATGGGAATGATCAAGAAGTAGCCGCTCTCAGTGGTGCCGGTGGCAGCGTCAATAACGGTGCTTTTGATAACAACACATTCACCGTCAACCAGGCTTCCAGCACCATCTACGGTGGCACCATTGATGGGAACATCACCGTCCACAAAAAAGGAGCGGGAGAGCTCACCTTCACACCTGTCACACCCACAGGCGATACGACCGCAGGCAATGGCTATCGCGGCGGCACAGTCTTCGAGGCGGGTAAAATCGCCATCGCCCAGGATACAGCCCTCGGTTGGCAGCAAAACGCAGTGGACGCTGATAACCTCCGTTTCACTGGAGGCACACTCCACACCACCGCCTCACTCACACTCCATGCGAACCGTGGCGTCCAGCTCGATGCGGCAGGCGGCACGATCGAGACCGATGCCGCCACCACGACTCAGGTCGCTGGCATCGCTACGGGTGTCGGTGGACTCACCAAGACGGGATCAGGCATCCTCCAATTGAATCATGTGGGCAACGATTACAGTGGGAACACGAATGTCGCCGCCGGGACAATGCAAGGTGGAGCGGCCAATACGCTCTCTGAAAACTCACGCCATGTCGTCACTGGAGATACGGTTTCCGGCACTCTTGCGGTCAATGGGTTCAATCAGGTCATTGGCTCACTCTCTTCGACTGGACTCACGCCAGCGAATGCCGTCGTGGCCTTTACCGGAGCTGAGATACTGACCGTCGGCAATGACAGGACCAAAGATGCCGTGTATGCCGGAGCCATCACGGGTGCGGGCACGTTCCGCGTCAATGGCAATGGGGCCGTTCAGACTCTATCGACTTTCGACAACAGTGCAGCTACCTGGAACACGGAGATCGCCAATGGCGTCCTAAACGTCGCTGAAGGTGCAAAACTTGGCGCTAGTGCGAGTGCCGTGCAGCTCGGTGTAGCTGGCGTGACGGGAGCAGATGACTATACCGCCCTGAATCTCCAAAACACCCCCACCTTCACGAATAACATCGTCGTGACCACCGAAAACAGCGTGGGCAGCGCTGCGATCACCTCCACGGTAGCGAATTCAAATATCAGCGGCACCGTGACGCTCAATCGCGACATCTTCGCGGGTGCTGGCTCCATCGCTACGGGTGAGATAGCAGATACACAACTCAGCCTCACCAATACGGTGAGCGGAGATGGTCGCATCACCGTCATCGATGGAGGCGCTCTCCGCCTCACCACGGCCAATACCTATGGCGCAGGCGCTTTTGGATTTCCTTCTGACGACGTCAATGGTGGCACCATCATACGTGCCGGCAGTGTCCTCTTGGAAAACAGCACCGCCGCTGGTGTGAAAGTCATCGAAATCGGCGACACCACCTCCACCATCGGTGCGGCAGTGGATCGCGCCACCTTTGACAGCATCCTCGGCTCAGGCACCTGGAATCCCAATGGTGACGGCGTAAGCTCCACGACTGGCGGCCAGGATGCGACAGCGACCACGGGGCACGGTGCTTTCATGGGCGTCAGTAGCACCATTGATGGCTTCACCTATACCGCACCGGGTGCTCGCATCCTCATCACAGGCGAAGAGGCCAATCCCGAGCGCAACGGCATCTACACCATCGTCAGTGTGAGCGGCAGCACCATGAATCTCGTGCGGGCGGATGATTTCGAAACATCCAATCAGATGCGCTATGGCGGCCAAGTGGCAGTGACCAATGGAACCTACGCGGGCCAGACCATGTTCATGTTTGAGGAAAATATCGTCGTTCGCAATGAGACCACCCAGGAGCCCATTCGCTTCCGTGAAGACGTACTCAACCCAAACCTCGCCCTTCTCCAAAATGTCAGTGGACTCACTGTCGCCAATCACATCGACGTGAATGCGACCAACGGCACGGGCACCATCACCATCGGCGGAAGCAGCCTCGTCACATCTGGGACCGGGACTTTCTCAGGCTTCATTTCCCTGAGAGACGTCATTCCGAACTTTATTGAGACCAAAACGGTCATTTTGACCTCCAGCACAGCAGATGGCAATGGGATCAGCTTCACGGGTATGATCGGTGAAGCCGGAACGAATCCTGGAGTCGCAGATGTGCTCTCCATCAATAAAATCGATGCCGGAACCGTCACTCTGGAAGCTGCGAATCCCTATGTGGGCACCACCACCGTCACCGCTGGCACTCTCCAGGTCGGCACGGGCGGCACGGCCGCGACCCGTGATGCCGGCAGCACTGGCACGGGAGCCACCACCGTCAATGCGGGGGCCCTCCTCATCGGTAGCGGCACGGTGAATGGCATCGCCGGCACGACGACTCATGTCCTCAACGGCACCCTGGCACCAGGTGACTTCCTTGCCGCTGGCACCGACCCGACTGGAAATGGAACTCTCGACGTGACAGGATCACTCGATGCCACCGCTGGGACGATCCGCCTCACAGGTAGCCAGGAGACATACATGGACACCACTTTGGCCACAAACATCGCCAATGGGACCTGGGTTATCGGTGATACGAATTATGTGAATCACCTCACCAGCACAGCTGCTACCAATGATGCTCTCGCCACAGGCGCCGCACGCCCCAACCATGATTTGGTCAATATCTCCAATCAACTGACTCTGACTGGCTCCTCACTAGTCTCCCTGACCTTCCTCAGTGGCTATACGCCTGTCGGCGGTGAGTGGTTTGACCTGCTCGACTGGGGCGCCATTTCTGCCACAGGCTTTGACGCTGGCGGCACGGCCAATGGAGGCACCTTTACGCGTAACGGTGGACTCCTGGGGGATCTGGAGCTGCCTACCCTCAGTGCTGGACTTCTCTGGGATGTCTCCCTCCTGAGCACCAATGGCATCCTCGTCGTCGTCCCAGAGCCCTCCCGCGCTCTCTTGATGCTGCTTGGCCTACTGGGGCTCGCCCTCCGTCGTCGGCGCTCACGCTGATCGACTCGCATGGGGACCCGTCTCCCCCACTTTATGAGACCTACGGACCGCCCTCCTGAAAAACCTCCCTGGAGCCCAGCGCAGGACTCTGGGGAGGCTGAGGATGCCTCCGCCCCTAATGCCACCCATCCGAAAGCTACCATACGCGTGGCCATAATTGACGACCATGCCATGTTGAATGACTCACTGCGCCTTTTTTTCCAAATCATAGACGGGATGAGCTTTGCCTGGTCTGCCCTCACCGCCGCCGAGTCGCTGGACAGACTCCGAGAGGACACCCCTGACCTACTCCTCGTGGACATCACCCTGCCAGATCGCTCCGGCATCGAGGTCATCAAGGACATCCGCCATCTGCGGCCAAAACTACCCATGATCGCACTCACCATGCATGAGGAGGGTCTCTACGGTCAACGAGCCATCAAAGCAGGCGCCAGGGGCTACCTCATGAAGGGCGTCTCTCATGAGGAACTCATCGGCGCTGTGCGCAAAGTCGCCGCAGGCGGATTCTACGTCAGCGAGACGACCTCCAGCAGCATTCTACACTCCTACTCCGAGACTGCCGATCAGCAGGTGCCCCAAGAGCGCCTGACGCTGCTCACTGAAAAAGAACAGCAAGTCTTCCAGATGATCGGCTCCGGCCATACTCCCACGCAGATAGCGCAGCGGCTTGGCATCCGCCATCGAACGCTCACCCAGCACATCCTCAGCATTCGGCGGAAACTCCATCTTCCGAACCGCAATGCCCTTCTCAAAAGAGCCCTTCAATCCCACTTTCAGCCCAGTTCAGAACACGGCACCATTCAAAACTCGCAAAGCACAGCGCATGCATCTTTCTCCCACCTTCTCGATTGAGAAACGGGTTGGAGCGTAATGAATCGCCTCCTGGTGGCGGACCCCTCAGCCATCATCTGTATTGACGTTCTCGATCTTCAGGCCACTTCCTTGGTGAATGAAATCCGAAACCGCCCCTCGGCCCACCCGTGTCGCCATCGTGGATGATCACACCTTGATGAGAGAGGGACTGCGCCTTTATTTTGAAAAGTGTACGGACCTAGTCTGCACCTGGCTAGCAGCCACCGCATCCGAGGCGGTCAAAAAAACCGCAGATGACCCACCAGATGTCCTCATTTTGGACTTATCTCTGCCAGACCGCTCCGGACTCGATCTCATCAAAGACCTGCGCCTCCTCCGCCCACGCATGGCCATCCTCATCCTCTCCCTACATGATGAGAAGCTCTACGCCCCGCGTGCCTTGCGTGCCGGAGCACGCGGCTACCTGATGAAGACCGCCTCCCAAAAAACCTTGGAAAATGCCGTGAAGCGTGTCGCAGCCGGTGGGATCGCCGTCAGCGAGGACATGTCCGAAGAGATCCTCAAAGCCTTTTCATCTGGAGTCCAGGCATCCGAGTCCAAGGGCAGCCTGGAAACCCTCAGTGATCGTGAGTTCGAGGTCTTCTCCTTGATCGGTCAGGGAAAGAGCTCCAGCCAGATTAGTGACTCATTTCGCATCAGCACCAAGACCGTCGATGTCCACAAGCTGAATATTCGTGCCAAATTAGGAATGCGGGATCCTGGCGAGTTAGTTTTTTTTGCGATTCGTTGGTCGGGCGAGCGGCAAAATTAAAAAATACATAACCTGGCAGTTTTAAGACTCATGGTGTGGCTAAAACTTGGAAACAGGGAGTTTAGGGGCAAGAAAAGTTATTAGAACCCTTCATTTTATCAAGAAATAAGCCATTGGCTTACACTAAAAGTATTATGCATTTATTCAACGGCAAGCAATAAAGCAATGGCCAATATGGGCCCTTTCGATTGAAATGATTCTGAAATTTGTGCCCAAGGATTTATTCGGCGGGAACAGGTTTCTCTCAAAGACAACCGTTTGCTCCCCAAGCTACCAAAGAAGAGAATTAGCACATGCCACATTATAACTGCGTATCACTCCAGCGGAAAAGCCGGACGAGTCTTTCGTCTTCAAGCGGCAATCATCTGCGCAACGGCATGAACTACTTAGAGCCGCACGTTGATACGGAATAATCCAAACCTTCGGCAACACGCACACGTCTCTTACTCACGAGCAAACTTACTCTTTAATTTTCCCAGCGCCCCTCTGTCCCTTTTTATTATGAAGACACTCCGTCAATATCGCACCCCGCTCGGTTGGTTTATGACATGCCTGATGGGCCTCTGGCTGCCTGGGCAGCATGCCTTTTCCGCCACCACTTATAAGACCAACGGAGGGACGTCGTTTCTAGATACAGCTACTACGGCCCCCGTGGCCCCTGGGGCAATTATCCAGAATTACGCCAACGGAAATGCATTTACTTCTGGCGATATTATTTATTTTGGGAGCCTGATTAATGCTACAAACACTTTTAACTTGAGTAGCACAGCCTCAGCAAACGTTAACGTAGGGGGGCTTGTCTTCAGTGGGAATACTGGAGCGATTACTATTCAAAGCGGCGCAGTTGCGGGAACTCAAACTCTGACCATCGGATCGGGTGGCATCGACATGTCTCGCGCGGGGGCAAACGTGACTTTTAACAGCAACTCCGCTACAAACATCATGGCGATCGCCTTGGCTGGTGGTGTCACGCAGAATTGGTCGGTGGGCGCTGGAAGAACGCTCCGCATTGATAATATCATCAGTGGTGCAACTGCGGGTCTTAATATCACGGGTTCTACCGACACGGGCTTCGGTGGCACGGTAGACCTTCGTGGGGTAAACACTTTCACGGGCGCGACCACAGTCACGGGTTCTGCCTTGGCACTGGATTACGCTACGGCGGGCAGTCGCATTGATGCTGCTTCTTCGCTTACATTGAATCGCGCTTCACTCGCGATTTCCGGTGGCAGTACGGGCCAGACGATCAATGGTCTGACGCTCGGCACAGGTGCGAACCAGATTACGTTTGCAGGCACGACGGCAAATCTCAATGTCGGTGCAATCACTCGGTCCGGCTTCGACTCCTTGCTGAATGTGGGCACGACAGCTCGCGCCACGACATCCACTGGGAACACGAACGGCATTCTCGGTGGTTGGGCGGTGGTGAACAAGACGGATTGGGCGGTCGGCGGCGGCTCAATTACGGCGCTGGCAACCTATCTGGACCGCACCGGAGCTTGGACTGACGTTCCCCTTGGCACGGAGAACGTGCGCACAACTGGGAGTGTTACTGCTGTGTCCAGCGATACCATCAATTCCTTGAAACTGGGCGGCTTTGGCGCTTTTACGCAGTCGGCGGGCACGACGCTCAACATTGTTTCTGGCGGGATCCTAAAAAACGACAATACTACCGATACCACGATCTCTGGGGGTACCCTCACGGCGGGCGTCGGGGCTGACGCCGCTGCTGATACGATGTATATTTGGACAAACCAGCGCACTTCTGGCATCATTATTTCATCTGTCCTTGCCGACAACGGGGGTGATGTGTTGAACCTAGTGAAAGCCGGCGATGGCGGCATCCGCTTCGACAACACTGCGGCCCATACCATGACGGGCACCCTGACAATCACTGGCGGTCGTGTGATGTTGGGAAACAATAACACAGTGGGCACACTTCCCGGGACCAATGTCGTTTTCGCCATCACGCCTGGTTCTTCTGCCGCTACTGCGGCGGATGACGGCATGTTCACCTACAATCGCACCGACAGTATGACGCTTACCCAGAACTTCACTGGCATCGGTGGTGACGACGCTCAACGTTATGCGTTTAGGAAACTCCGCGCGAGCAACCTGACTCTCACCCCTACCACTGCGAATACCTATACGGGCGGCACTCGTATCGAACTCGGCACCCTAACCGCCGGTAACACGACGGCGTTTTCCCCCAACTCCAAGTACCACTTGGACCCGAACACGGCTTCGACCCTTGCGTTCAATAGCTTCAGCAACAATATCCGCGGCCTCACGGGCGGTGGTGGTGCGGCTGCTACCAGTGTCACTCTCGGCTCCGCGACACTCACGCTGTCGCCACTGGCCATTGATGCCTTGACGTATGGGGGCGTTATCAGCGGCACAGGCAATGTCGTCAAGAATGGCGCGGGGACACAAATCCTTACGGCCGCCCAAACATACACGGGAACGACCACCGTGGACGCTGGCTCGCTAACCCTTGGAAGCCTCACGGGCGCTGCTGCGGTGGCCATCAACAATTCGGGATCCAGTCTCAATATCAACGCTAGCTCCAGCGTTGCCTCCCTCGCCAGCGATGCAAACTCGACACTCACTCTTGGCACCGCGACGGCTCCGGCCACCCTCACAGTGGCTGATGGTGGCACGACGGTTGCCGGTGTGATCCGCGAAGCGTCCAGTGCTTTCCCTGGAGGCATCACAAAGGACGGTTCGGCCACCCTTACCCTGACCGGCGGCAATGCCTACACCGGCACCACTACGGTAAATGATGGCACCCTCCTGCTCGGTGCCGCCTCCCCTTTCAGCATCCTGCCTGACCGGTCAACCATTGTCATCGGCGCCACTGGCACGGTGGATTTGAATAACAACAACGAAACCGTGGGCGGACTTTCTGGTGTCGCGGGTGCAACTCTGGCCATGGGTACTGGAAGCCTCATCACTGGTCTAAACAATTCCACCCTGGATTTTGCTGGTGCGATCACTGGTACGACTGGCGGTCTCTCCAAAGTCGGCACGGGTGTCCAGACACTGTCAGGCACCAACACCTTTCAGGGTAACGTGACCATTACAAACTACGGCGGTCAAAATGGCGGTGGACTTGTTCTAAATAGTGGTGCTGCCGTGGCAGACACAGCTACGATTAGAATCTCGGGCTGGAATACCTCACTTGGGGTGAATGTGTCGGAGGCAACTGGTGCGGTAACAGGCACCCGCAATACCACCATTGCCCTTGGCACGGGCGCGGCGCTTACCTCCACCTACACCAATGGTGCGCCCACTGTCTTCGCTGCCACCGCTGATTCTGCTGCTGCCAATGGACGCATCGTGCGCAACATCAATACCGCCGGTCTCAAGCCGGGTGATCTCATCAGCGGAGGAGGCGTCACGGCACCTGGTTATGTGGTTCAGATTCTCGATAACGACACGGTGCTGGTGAACCGCACCCCGCCAGCCGGGCCTAGTGTGGATTTTGCACCCACCGTCACCGCCACAAGTGTCTTGAATAGTGCTCTCACCGGTCTTGGCGGCTTTACGAAGGACGGCACCGGTCTCCTCATTCTCACGGGTAACAGCACCCACAGTGGTGCCACCACCATCAATGCAGGGGACGTGCAAATCGGCGGCATCTGGAATGGAGGGAAGTACTCTCTGCATGATGCTCTGAGTGACAACTCCCAACTCATCTTCAGCGCTACCAACGCCACCAACCTGAACTTCGCCGACAGTACGACCAATCTCACCTCCTTTGAGCGCGTGGGATCTCTCGCAGGTGGTTTGGGTGCCACCACCACGATTAACCTTCTGGGCAGTGCCAACACCAGCGCCAACACTGCCGTTTTGGCTTTTGGTGGCGACAATAGCAATTCCACCTTTACCGGACAGATTTTGGGTGGAACAAGTACTGCGACATGGCTCCTCAAAGAGGGTACCGGCAACTTTGTTTGGAGCAATCCAACAACGAACGTTTTTGACGGTCAAATTTTCATCGACGGAGGTGGTTTTGGCAATCTCGGTGCCGGCGGCTTGGATAGTGCCAATGTTGTTCACATGTCCAACAATTCGACCACCTTCACCAATGGCGTCACAGACACCTTGGCCATCCTTGAAGGTGGTGCGGGCGTGAGTCGTGTCCTGCCAAATGGCTTGGCTGGCGGTTTGTTCGGCAGCTACCTAACTGGCAGCGCCAATGCTGTGATCAATACAGGCACCACAATGACAGTCAGTTCAAGTACCGGCAGTGGTTTCAATGGCGTCATATCCGGCGCGGGCAACCTGACCAAGGCTGGTGCCAGCAACTGGCAGATTTACGGTGCTAACACCTACACCGGCACCACCAACGTCAATGCTGGCACTCTCACTCTGGGCGCCCTGAGCCGTTCCGCAGGCGTGGGCGTGGTCAGCACTTCCGACATCCGCGGCAGCTTGTCGGATTCGACGATACTCGATATCACGGGTGGCACCTTCAATCTGAACGGTTTCTCGGAAACGGTCGCTTTGATCGACAATTCGGCTGGTGCTGGAACGATTGCTCTCGTGAACGGATCTCTGACGGCTGCTGCCCAAAATACGCAGGGCATCTCTTCGGTCATCACTGGCAACCTCAACAGTGTGCTCAATTTAAACGCACCTGCTGCGGCTACCGTGACACTGACGGGAAACAGCAACACGTTCGGCGGCTCCGTCAATGTCGGCGCTAACGCTGCCTTGACGCTTAACCGCGCTGGCGGCGCGATGGGCGACACCGCCCGCGTCAATCTCAATGGCGCTGGTACACAGCTTACGGTCACGCTTGCCGACACCATCGGCTCCATCGCTGGTTCTGGCAACGCGGTGCTCACTCAGGCGCTGACCATTCAGGAGGGCCGCAGCGGCACCTATTCCGCCGTAGGCTACTCGGGTGCCACGAGCGGAGCCGGTGCTTTAATTCTTTCTAATTACGGTGGTCTCACCTTGTCTGGAGTCAACGGGCACACCGGTGGCACCACTCTCAGCAGCACTTCGCTTCTCAATCTCAATTACGGTGCTGGCAGCGATATCCTGCCTAGCACCGGAGCCCTCACGCTCAATGGCGGACGAATCCAGGTTCTCAGCAGCGCTGCTACTGCCACGATCCTTGAATCGGTTGCCTCCACCACCCTCAATGCAGGTGCATCTGAAATTGTCTCCTGGGCGAACTTCCAGGCTGACGCTCCATATGCAGAGGGCTCGGGACTTGGCGGCATCAACCTTGGCGTCATCACCAGGAATGCAGGAGGAACACTCAATGTCACCTCAGGTGCAGCCGCCAGTTCCATCTCTGGTGCGGCACTTCTTGGCGGATGGGCAACTTTCGATGGCTCCACTTGGGCCGTTGGCAATGGAACCGCTGCGGCTATAACGGGGCTCACCACATTCTCGGCCGATGTATTTGGGGCTGGATTAAATGTAGATATCACCGTGGCAGGTGCCAACGCTGGCGGTTCTGCCAACACTCTCCGTTTTAGTGGCGCAAATGCGACCGATATCACAGGTGCTACCACGATAGCATCGGGAGGCATTTTATTGACACGTTCTGTCGATGCCAATATCACCACTATTTCGGGTGCCCTCTCAGCGACTGGCAACGAATTGATCATTCATCAGAACAATCGTTTGGGAGACTTGGTCCTTACCAACGTCGCTAGTGGCCAGACAATTACCACGGCAGGTGGTGGCAAGACGCTGATTACCAATGACATCGGCGGCGCTGGAACCACCAATGTGGGCAATGGCTACCTCCAGCTTGGCGATGCCACTGTAGGCGGCAGCACGACCGGCATGGTCGGATCTGGAGCGATCCTCAACAACGGAACAATCGGTTTTAACCGCAGCAATGCGGTGAGTATTGCTTCTGCCATTATCTCCGGCACAGGAAACATTGAGCAGCTTGGCACAGGCACGACTACACTCGGTGCTGCGAATACTTTCCAGGGACGTGCGACTGTCCGAGCTGGCATCCTTGAAATCACCAACAACGCCGGCCTTGGTGCCGCAGCTACCGCTGCTACCAATCGCTGGGCCAACCTCACGTCCGTGAACACCGGCGGCACTCTTCTGCTCAACGTCGCCGCAGGCGGTACCATGAGCGAAGTACTAAACCTCGACGGTGGCACGCTTGATCTGCGCAGCACCGTGGCCACCACTTTGGCCGCCCCGATTGTGCTATCCAGCGATAGCACGATCCATGTTAGCAATCCAGGGGCTGCCGTCAGCCACGTTATCTCCGGGGACATCATTGGCCTACCCGGTGCCGATCTCACGATTTCCAACGTGGGCGGTGCCTCTCCTTCCACATTGATCCTAGCGCCGGTCGGTACCGCTGGTGCCCGCTGGGAAAACACCACCATCACCGCCGGTGGTCGCCTCCAAATCGGCAACAACTCTCGCGGATTCATTGGTACGGGCAGCGTCGTCAACAACGGCGAACTAATCTACAACATCAATGACGGACATTATGTCATCGGAAACAACATCTCCGGTAGCGGCAATTTCACGACGACACGGAATACGGTCTATTTCACGGCTGACAATACCTACTCCGGCACCACCACAATCGGGCGGCAGGCTGAGAATGTGGGTGTCTCCCTCCGTATCGGTAATGACACCTACACGGGCATGCATGGCACAGGCGCGATCACGGTGCAGGCTGTCACAGGCGGGAGTTCGGATCTTCGCTACCACCTTATCGCGGATAACACCATCGCCAACAACATCACTCTCAATGCCAACAGTGACGGCACGACCGCTCGCAACGCCACCCTACTGCGTCAGGGTATCGGTAACATCAACCTCACTGGCAACCTCACCATTGGTGCTACCAACGCGCCAGCTCCCGGCAGCCAACGAGCCATTCTCCAGACAGAGGCCGGCGGGATTCTCAGCTTCGACGGCACACTCGTTGGTGGCGGGACAAACAACCTGCTCAACATCACCAACAATGGCATTTTCCGCTTTGGCGGCTCAGCCAGCAACAGCTACAATGGTGTCCTTTCTGGTAACAATGTCTGGCTCTTCGACAACACTGGCACCACGACCCTTCTAGGAGCCAATTCCGTCAATACCGCCAACTCTTACTTGAGAAGTGGCACTTTGGTCCTAGGCACGGGCGGTGTAAACACCTGGGAAGACAGTGGCGACTTGCAGGTCTTCAGCGGAGCCACTCTTAGCATCGCGGGGAACGAGACCTTCGATGTTCTCTACACTCAGCGTGGCAGCACGACCAATATTGCCTCAGGTGCCACGCTGACCCTCGATGGTGCTGCATCACAGCTCCAAGCTGGAGCCTTCACCGGCACGGGAAATCTCACACTGGCATTAGGTAATTTCGCGGTCATGTATGGCACCAACACCATTTCCGGCAATCTGAACATCAATCAGGGTGCGGTGGCCTCCGCCAACCTGACAAACGCCATTGGCAGCTTCACCAATGTCACCTTGGGCAGCGCAGCGCTCAATGGTGGTCTCGAATACACTGGCTCAGGCGAGACGTTCGCTAAGAATCTCACCCTGGCCGGCACGGGAAGCAACTACATCGCTGCTAATGGCACGGGTGCTCTGATCCTTTCTGGAAATCTCACCGCTACGGGAGCCACCAGCACTCTGCGCCTCATTGGCCAGACCGGTGGTTACTTTAACCCCATCACCAACCGTGTGGATGGCATCATTTCGGACGGTGCCAATGTCCTCTCCATCGCCATGACCAATTCGACTGATGATGACCGGTTCGGCATCACCAGCCGCTGGGCACTGACCAATGCCAGCAACGATTTCTCAGGAGCCATCACCGTCAATGTGGGCATGTTGGAACTGACGCAGCTCGGATCGGGTGCGGATGCCACCAGCTCCATGGGTAGCCAGACAGCCACCCGCATCATCACCCTTGGGTCCAATAACTTCAATGGCCGCCGCTACGACATGTTCGGCAATACCGACCAGTTAGGCGATGCAGGCTTCGGTCAGGGCACCAATACACTCTCTGCCTCTGGTGACATCGGCACGATTATCTTTAACGACTCCACTGCGGGCACCGCCACCTTTGGCACTAACATTAGCTGGACTGGGGTTAATGCCAACACCACCAACACCACTGGCATGCAACTTATTAACGATGGAGTGAAGACCATTGTGATCAACGGAACCCTCGGCTCGGGCACGACCGGCAGCCACAACTGGATACTCGACGGCAGCAACACGACACAGAACACCATCAATGGTGTCATCAGCAACCCAACCACCAGTCAAACCACTGGTCTCATCAAGGAAGGTGCGGGCACGTGGCGTTTAGGAGGTGCGAACACCTACACAGGTACCACAACGATCAACAACGGCATCCTGGAGCTTTCCGGTGGTGCTGCGATCGCTGACGGTAACGCTGTGGCGCTCAATGGTGACGGCGGCGACGGGCGGTTCTCCGGCACGGCCAAACTACGGGTGGTTACTTCCGAAACAATCGGAACGCTGACCGGTGACGTCCTCACCGAGACAACCATCGACGCGGGCCAGACGCTCACCATCCTCGGAGGTAACAGCACTTACAACGGTCTCTTTACTGGCGCGGGCAATCTGAGCCGCACTGTCAATGGAAGCACGGCTGGCACACTCACCACCTCTGCTAAGAACACCTATACTGGCATCACCACCATCGGCTCCGTCGGTGCAGCTACAGCCAGCGCGGGCATCAGCATCACTCACATTGCCGATGGCGGATTGGCTAGCGGCATCGGTGCCTCATCAAATGCTGCCTCGAATCTCGTCTTCTCGGCCTCCGGGACAAATGGTGGTGTATTGACTTGGACCGGTTACACCAATCAAAGCACCGACCGTCTTTTTACAGTCGGTGAAGGCACCCGTGGCGCAGAAATCGCCGCTTCAGGCACCGTTGTCGCCACCACGACGGCTCCGACAATGACTTGGAGCAATACAGGATCCCTTGCCTACACCGGCACCGGTGCCCGCACCCTCGTGCTGACAGGCACCACCATCTCGGAAAACACCTTCCGCCCCTTGATCGCAGACAATACGGGTGCCACTTCTCTGTTAAAGTCCGCAGCAGGTCTCTGGCTCCTCGATCCGGTTGCTGGGAATAGCTACACTGGCGGTACAACCATCACTGGTGGCACCCTCGCCATCAAGGCCGGCAATGCCCTCGGCACCGGTGCCATCACCATCAATGGCGGTGGTGGAGTAGGCCTTCAGCTTCGTGGAGGCATCACATTGGCAAATAACATCACCAATTCGACAGCGGAAGGCGGCTTGGATATTTTGAGCGGCACCAACATCCTATCGGGAATAGTCACCTCAGGTGTCAACTTCCGCGTGAATGTGGACTCCGGTGCTTCTCTTGAAATGAATCATGCAACCACGGCTTGGGCGGGTGCCGGTCAGCTCCTTAAGCTGGGTAATGGCAACCTCATCCTTTCTGGAGTGAATACGAACACTGCTGCCACCTTCGTTCGCAACGGCACTCTCACCCTTGAATACGGTACGAATAACACCAGCAAACTAGCGGATGCCGCTGCACTTACCTTGGGTGGAATCACCATCCATACCATTGCAGGTGTGGATCCCAATGTCGCCGGCGTTGGCAAACAGCCTGGCCAAAGTGGTGGTACTGTCCACCTCAGTGGTGGCACCCATCTTGAAGTGGTCAGTGGACTCACTCTTGAGCCGGGATCCAGTGCCATCACTCGCGCGGGAGGAAGCACTGCGGTGCTTCGCCTCAATGGCATTACCCGCGCCGTTAACCAGGGCACCATCGACTTCGGGGCCTCTGGCATTGCCGACACAGACACCACCAACACTGCGGGCATCCTCGGCACCACCACAACGGGTGCTTTCGCCACAGTGGCTAAGACAGACTGGGCCTTCAATTCCACCAACGCTTTGGACGGTGCCATCAACGCACTGGCGACTTATGCCACGGACCTCTATGCAACGGGCAACAACACGGACATCACGGTAGCTGCGGCCAACACTGGGGCCGCGACTTTGAACAATACCTTCCGTTTTAACGCCAACCAAGCCACCACACTCACACTTGGTTCCGCTTTCGGTGTCCAGGGCACCGCCGTCGGTCTCCAGGCAGGCGGCATTCTCGTAACCCCGAATGTGGGTGCCTTTGCTACCGTCATCAAGGGTGGGCCCCTTCAAAATGCCGCTAGCACTGTAAACTTCTCAACCATCGTCCACCAACACAACACCGCAGGTGTTTTGGAGATCAATTCCGTCATCCAGAACAATACCGCAGCCACGGCTCAGTCTTTGACCAAGACCGGTGCGGGCAAACTCATCCTTAGTGGTTTGAATACCTATACCGGTTTTGTAAACCTCTATGAGGGTGAAATCCAGGTCGGTGGAACTGCCGCCGCCCCAAATACGGCGACCGACGCCTTCCTCAGTGGTTATACAGTCACTGGTGGGGGTAACAATTCAACCGGCTGGCAGTTGGCTGAAGGTACCACGCTCCGCTTCCTCACCACGAACACCACCATCTACAACTCCCCAGGCTTCAACGGCGAAGGCAAGATTATCATGGATACCAACAACCTGGGAGTCCTCCTTCTCGACGACGACAACGGTAGTTGGAACGGCGATCTTGATTTCTTCGGCGGCACCATTCGCGTCGGCAACCAAGCAAACGCCCTTGGTGGTGTTCGAGGTCTCATGAACATCGCTGGAGATATTAATTTCCTCTACACGGCGGCAGTTACCAACAGCAAGATCACCAACTATGCTGAAGGAAGCACGGTCAATATTGTCAACAACACCACCACTTCTACCGCCACATGGTCAGGCCGTCAGCAGTTCAACAATACCACCGCAGCGGGACTTGATTTCAATATCCCCACTGCCACCACGAATGGCACTGTGGGCCTAAACATCACTGGTGTCATCTACGGCACCAACGGCTTCACCAAGTCCGGCAATGGTATCCTTCAGCTCAGCGCCAACAACTTCGCCGATGTGTACGACGGCTACACAGGTATCAATAAGACCGCCACGTTGTCCGGCCAGATTCTAATCAATGCCGGTATTCTTTACCTCGGTGCGGATGGCGAGCAGCGTGCTCTCGGTGCCGTCGGGGTCGGCAACGAAACCATCGTCGCTTCTGGTGCATCCCTTGATCTCCGCAATGCCGAAATCAACTGGGCCAACGACATCCTCACTACGCGTGAGGAAATCAAAATCTCCGGTGCCGGCTTCGGAGGCACTGGTGCCCTGCGCAATACTACTGGTACCGGTACACTTTCCTTCCTCACTCTTGACGCCAATGCCACCATCAATGGCGGCGGTCATGTAAATGCTTCGGCTCTGAATCTGGCTAACTTCGACACCAATCCCAGCAATGCCAATTCCTTGGTGAACGCCTTCACGGCCAATCAACCCGTCATCAACGGCGGCGGCTTCGATCTAACGATTCAGGGCTCCCGTGCGGCTACGGACAATGTGGTCTTCTTTGACCCTAGCTTCTCTTCGGATATCGGGAACATCCTCGTCCGTGAAGGCACGCTTCGTATCACCAAGGAAACGACTTCTCCGACCGCGTTCTCGGGCCTATCTGCTGCCGACTTCAACAACGGTGCAGGTGGCATTGAAATCGGTTACGGCGGACAGACAGCCGCTGATCTCACGGGTGCCATCGCCGCCACGACTGTTACGGGCCCGAACGTCGGTGCCCGCCTCTTTCTGGCCAACTTCTACAATCTGCACAACACGGTGGACATCACCATGAACGGCACTCTGGCTGCCACTAACAACGGTTATAACTACCTCCAGGCTGACTTCTTCAACATCCCGGACGGAACTGTTTTCCTGGATGGCGACATCGCTCTCACTGGCACGGCCAACCGCAACCTCATCATCAGCGACTCCGTCGGCAACTACACCGTCACTGAGCAAGGGAACCTTACTGCCGCTCCTACCTCCAAGCTGGTTGTTGGTGGCCAGATCACAGGTGCTGGCGGTTTCACCAAGCAAGGCGCGGCCGAGGTCCGTCTCACCAATGACAACACTTTCAGCGGCGACCTCAATGTGTTGCGTCTCGGCCAAAGCGCCACACCTTGGGAATCGCACACCTATAAAATCAACGGGGTTGACTACGTCACCAAAGGTTTCAGCGAAGGCTGGGCGGAATACAGTCTCACCCTCAATGGTGCCAATGGTGCCATCTCCGATGTTGCGAACATCAATCTCCAGCGTCGCGGTATGATCACGCTCGATAACACCAATCGCCTTGACGCGACCTCTGGTGTCACGGGTGCCAACAACAACAACCGTATCGCGGATGATGCCGTCCTGAACCTCAACAATGGTTGGCTGCGTCTCAATACCGGAAGCGTCGCCAACACGGAAACGCTCGGAACCATCAACGTTAGTAGCGGTACGAACCTGCTTGATATCTACGGCACAGATACGGCTGGGGTGAACACCACCCTCACCATCACCACTCTGAACCGAACTGCCGGTGGTATCCTCCGTATCAATAATCTCGATGCTACCTCCACGTTCAGCACGGCCGCCGCTGGTGACAGCAGTCGCGTCGCAGTCACCACCCTCAACGCCTCCCAGATCGGTGGAGCAGGTGCGGTAAACACATCCACTCGGAGCATTGTCCAGGGTGTTTTCGGGGGGAATATTCCACTCGGCCTTGATGCTGACCTCCGCCTTCTAGCTTTCAACAACGGCAACCGTTCCGACCTCTGGAACCAGCAGCGCAATCTTCAATTCATGGCTGGTAGTCACTTCAACACCATGGAAGGCGGTTTCCTCCGCCCGTTGGACGACGATGAGTACTTCGCTCCGTCCAATGGCCTCCTCAATCCCACCACAACAGGTGTGGCGACTCAAAACGTCAACCTTAGCGATGCCATCACTGTCATGAGCGAGGACACTACCATCAATGCCCTTCGTTTCGGTGCCCTCACCGACCACGATGGCACAGGTGCCACTGGATTAAACAACCATCACGCCATCAACCTCATGGTGGAAGGCACGCTCAAAATTAGTTCTGGCATGATCAGCAGCGCCTACTTCACCACGGGTAATACCTCCAGCTCAGGCACGTTCATTCTCGGTGGTGCGCTCGACTTCAATGGCCAAGAAGCCATCATCAATGTCCAAAATGGCTTCTTCAACACAACAGACGGCACCATCGCTGGCGGCTCTCTGGAAATTCGCTCGAACATCACCAATGCTATTGGCCTGACCAAAACCGGCTGGCAGACACTAACCCTTGATGGAGCCAACACCTATACCGGCCTCACTACAATCAGCGATGGAACCCTCTTCCTTCGCAATGGCCGAACCGCCGCAGGCGTAGGTGGCGCGGGCAATGGCATTGTTGTCACCGGCAATGGAAGCCTCAACTCCGGCAACGGCATCCAGGTTGGCACCGCTGCTTCTCGTGAAGATATCCTCATCGGTGTACTTAATGGTGATAATCAAGTCATGCGCAATGACAACGATGTCACAAACTGGTTCTCCAATGTCACTCTCGACAACGTCGATCTCGCCGGTCAGGCCCTCTTCACTCCGCGTATACGCACGGACAACAGCGCCACCAGTATCCTGAATGGCAATCTTTTCGGCAGTAATACCGTGGTGAGTGAAGACGTGCTGGCCAACGACCCTCGCCGCATCTCCTTTAACTCCGCTGGCAACAACGTCTTCATCATTCGCGGCCAGATCGGTGACAAGGACGACGGTAGCGGCGGGGCTATCCCAGTCGCGCTCCCCGTATCCACCCTGCCGACCTCGGGCCTTGTCACCAATGAAAACAACGTCCTGCGTGTGGACCTTGGTGGGGGCACCTTTGAGACCAACTACCACCTCGAGCGTCAATACAACGCCGCTGGGCGTCTGACTCTTGAGTCCGGCAACCTCCTCATCGATTACGACCCAACCGCCGGTGACGGTACAGGTTTCTGGACCACGGCCGCCATTGGTAAAATCGCCAATGCCGACTCCCTGACACCGAACATTTCTGTAGGAAACAGCTTCCTCGCCAATGGATCAAGCGTGATGACCGGCTTCCAATTTGGCACCACGGGCGGCACGGGTGTCAATAACGGCAATGCGGGCCTCTTCCTCACCCGACCCAATCAGGTCTTCAACATGGCCTCCTGGCAATCCGTCGGCACGGGCAACCGCTACATCGGTGGCTTGAATGAAACCGGCACCGTAACGTTTGGAAATGGAAATGGAACCCTGCAATTCGGTGATAATGGCGGCACGACCGGTACTGGAGCGGTGGCAAATCTCTACGCCATGGACGGCGGCAAAGTCAGTTTTGCTCAACGCATGGTTGGAAACATCGGGACCATTGCCAATCAGGTCTTTGGTTTCGTGAAGCAGGGACTTGGAACCGTCGAACTGCAAAACTCCACAGCTGGTGCCGGCACCTCCGCTTTCGTTTTGGCAGGTGGCACCTTGATTCTGAATCACACCGCCGCGACGAATGTTGCCATTGTCGGTAATACAAACGTCCGCTTTGACGGTGGCACGGTCATCGTGCAGGCCTCCCCTAGCATCGCAACCACGGAAGGGTTCGCTACGGCGGATGCCGCAAACCGTCTCGTCGCCTTCTCCATCGGTGGCTCCGAGATCGTCGCCCGCACCACCAACACTGGTACGCCCCGCAACATGACGTTGAGTATGGGCAATGCCAATGCCAACGGCACCACACCCACCTCTAATTTTACCCGCAATCTTGGTGCCACGGCCAACTTGGTTGAAGACAGCGCAGCTGGCGGCACGGCCCAGATCACCCTCAATTTTAACGCTACCACCACGGCAGCTGTGAAGAATCAGGTCATTCCTTGGGCCACCTACGGCACCCTGTCCCGCACGGCCACAGACTTCGCCATGTCAGATGCAGGAAACGGCAATGATGTGCGTGCTTATAACCGTGCACTGGACGAGTATAATAACAACGTCGCCTCCTGGGCGGCTAATCAAGACGTGTCCGAAAACGGCGGCGCGGGCTTTAGCGGCGGCTTGGGTGGTGCGCTCTCCCTTAGCACGCTCCGATTCGACGCCAATGCGGATAGCATAGTCAATCTCGGCGCGAATGTCCTTACAGTGGCGGGTAACGGCCTCTCCTCTTCCGGCGGTGGCATCCTCGTGAGTAGCAACGTTGGTTCCGCCAACAAAACCATTACTGGTGGTGCTGGTGCAGGTCTGACCACCAGCGGTGGTCGAGTAGAGTTGATCCTCCACCACTACGGCACTGGTAATCTCAACATCAACGTGCCCATCACTGGCGCAGGTGTGGATCTCGTCATTGCAGGCCCTAGCACCACCAATGCTTCCACCATCGGCACCACGGGGGCGGTCGTCCTCAATGGCACCAACACCTATGATGGACAGACCTTCATCAACGGGTCAGTCCTTAGCATCGACTCTACCAGCCGCCTCGGCCCAAATCCGGCTTCCTACAATGCCGGGCAGCTCACCCTCAATGGCGGCACCCTGCGCTATACCGGCACCGGTTTCAGCCAGACCGCTGCCAACACGGGTGTCACCTTCGGTGGCAATGGTGGCACCATTGACGTCGTGGATGGCGCTGGTGAACTCCGCATCGCCAATGATATCAACTCCGACAACATCAACCGCGGTGACCTCATCAAGGTCGGGGCGGGCACTCTGACCCTCGTCGGTGGTGGCAACGCCAACAACGAACTCTTCCAAGGCCTCATTGATGTCCGCCAGGGCACCTTGCGCCTGGCCGGTGACGTTGGAAATAACGCGGCTGGCACTTCGACTATCATGGGTACCAACAACAGCTATGCGGATGGCACTATCCTCCGCTCAGGTACCAATCTCGCCATTCAGATGGGCAACGGCAATGACTCTGGTGAGTGGGTCATTGATGAGTGGATCACCTTCAAAGGCAACAATTACGTCAGCGTTGGCACCATCAATACAGTCACCAGCAACACAGCTGACACTGCTGGTGCCACCGAAATCTCTTCCCCAGTTCTCAACCCCAACAACGAACGTATCGTCAACCTAGGCGGCATCCTCACACTGGAAGGTGCTACGACCTTCGATGTCGTCTCAGGCCAGACCTTCCGTGTCGGCTGGAATGGCAGCGGTTCCGGCTACCTCACTGGCAATGGCGACATCTTCAAGGATGGCCAAGGCACGATGGAAATCCGCACCAATAATCCTGACTACACCGGCAACCTCACCGTGATGCAGGGCAGGCTCATGTCACTCGGTCAGGCAGACCCCTCGGGCACTGGCTACCTGACCGGTAAAACCATCACTATCGGCTCCAACAGCCGCCAGGGCACCGCTGAATTTGCCGTCAACAGTGAATCGGGTGTTCACAATCAGACCACCGAACTCAATCACGACGTCAATGTGATCTATAACCCCACCCAGACCAAGCGCCTTACCTTTGAGACCTTCGGTAACGGTGCTCGGATTGATATCAACGGTGACATCACCCTCAACGACAACCTCAATCTCTACGTCAACGATACTGCAGAGAACGGCGGCAGTCAAAACTACGTCAACCTCAATGGTGTGCTCAAAGACGGTCTGACCACCAGCGGTAACCTCGTCTTTACCGCTGATGAGGCAGATGGTACGGCCAGCAATTCCTCCAGTGGACGTACCTACAACTATCTTGTCATGAAGAGTGACAGCAGCGCCTGGACCGGTGACGTGCGTGTCAACACCAACACTAGCTATGATCAGGACCAAACCGCGATCCTTCGCCTTGAGCATGCCACTGCTCTCACGGCAGCCAATGATGTCGATATGGGCTACAATTCCATCCTACAGATCGGTGGAGGCGCCCGCACCATTGGTGCCCTGAGTACCAACGGGGGAGCTGGACCATTCATCGGTGGAACGGCTGGCGGAACCATGGGAGCAAGCACCAATGGCAGCACCGAAATTATCGAAAACGCAGCCATCACGCCGGGCACCCTGACCATCACGCAGAGTACGCCAGCCGCCACGGAGGTGCAGTGGGATGCCCACTTCCGCGATGGCACCCTCAACAGTCAGTTCTTTGCTCCTGGCTCGGGTCCTATTGCTTCCGCCGCACTCAATGTGGTGAAGACCGGCGACGGTTGGGCCACACTCACTGTGGACAACGCCTATACCGGCACAACCACTGTCAGCGCTGGTATCCTTCAGGTCGGTCGCAATGGTGTGGGTGACACGGGAGCAATAACAGCCGCAGGACTTACCGCTGCCGTCAATACCATCATCGCTGGCACTGGCCAGATCCATGGTTCCACCATCATTAATGGTAGTGTTAAGCCTGGTGATGAAGCTGGTGGCTCAATGGGCACCTTGACCTTTACGGCAGCGGCCACTCTGGGCGCTACATCCGTCTCCACACTGCAGATCCAGCGCTCTTCTTTCACCGCCAGCAACGCTCTCGGTTACAACGACATTGGTTACGGTACCTGGGCTGGCAACGGCACGGCTACTGGCTTGGTTGTGGATAGCACCTACTCCCACCTGATCAATGACCCTGTCACCACGGCTCAACATGATAAATTGATCGTTGTCGGCGCCCTGACGGTCACCAATGGTGCTACTAAGATCGTGCTCACCAACAATGGCTACACTCCTTCTCATGGTGACGTGTTCAATCTTGTCGATTGGGGCAGCATCACGGGCACCTTCAATGTCGGGGGTGTCGCAGATAGCAATGGAAATGGTCTGTGGCGCACAGGTGCAGAAACGGGCTACGATCTTGACCTCTTTGAGCTGGGTGGTGCCTTCCGCTGGGATGTGAGCCTGTTCAATACGGCTGGTATTGTTATCGTCGTCGTCCCAGAGCCTTCTCGTGCGCTGCTGATGCTGCTGGGTCTGCTTGGACTCGCTCTGCGCCGCCGTCGCCGCTTGAAGTAAGAAACCAGTGTCGGGGTGGCAGAATATCGCCTCGATTCACGACAAAATCATCCTGGAGTCTCCGAAAGGGGACTCCAGGTTTGTTTTGGGGCCAGTGCTCGCTGATGAAGGGGTGGTTCCAAAAGGAATCCGGCTGACCAAAACCTCTCAAGATGTGGTTTGATTTTTATGGCGGATGAAATTTGTGTTGGCTAAAGTGGATATTCCAAATTGAACCATGACCGGCACTGACCGAATCCGCATCCTGATCGTCGAGAATGAAGGCCTCGTCGGTTGTGACATGGCCGCATCGCTCGGCAAGCTGGGGTATCTCGTCACGGGTATTTGTGCTTCTGGCGAGGAGGCGCTGGAGCGTTTTGATGAGATGCGTCCTGATCTCGTGCTCCTGGATGTCCATCTCGCAGGAGAGCTCGATGGCATTGAGACGGCGACTAGGCTCCAGCAGCGCAGCCAGGTGGCCATCTTATATGTCACAGCCTGTGCAGACCTGGAAACTGTGGCCCGTGCCCGTGAGACGAAGCCGCAGGGCTATCTCTTGAAGCCCTTCAATCAGGATGAGCTGCGTCTGGCGATCGAGGTAGCGGCGCAAAGGCACCTGGATGAGCAGGACCGCCGCCGCCGTGAGCATAGCTTCTTCGAGGCCTTCCAAAGCTTGGCAGATGGTGTCATCGCGGCCGATTTGGCAGGTGGGATCGTTTTCATGAACCCCGCAGCGGCACGCGTGGCAGGCTGGCGAGCAGAGGAAGCCGTGGGCCACTCGCTGGATGAGGTCTTCCGCATCTTCCAGACCTCTGGCGAGCCAGCGGAGGTTCTCAGCGTCGATTCCGCCAATGCGCAAAAAGAGCGCACCGTCTGGCTCACCACCCGCACTGGTGCCCGGGTGCCGATTCAGGACCGCAGCACGCCGCTGCGCGATTCTTTGGGGAATCTCACCGGGCTCATCATCCTCTTCCGTGCCCTCCAGGAGACAGAAGTGACCTCTGAGCTGCCAAAGCAGCCCCCAGTGCAGTCCAATGCCCCACTTGTCGATGTGGTGGAAAGCATCTCGGACCCGCTGATCGCCCTGGATGGCCGCTGGAGGCTCACCTATGCCAATGCCAGCGCCACACGGCTCTTTGCGCGGCCTGCGAGCGGCCTCCTGGGCAGCTCACTCTGGGATCTGCTGCCTGCGGCATTGCGTGAGGAGAACCACGAGGCCTTTGCCCATGCGCTGCTGCATAAAGAGCCCGTTAGCCGTGATTTATACTTTGAAGCAAAGCGTGCCTGGCTGGAGCTGCGTGGGCATCCCTTTGGCGAAGGCATGCTCCTCCTCATCCAGGACGTCACCGCGAAGCGTGAAGAAGCGGAGCGCCGTAGCCGCCTAGACCGTCTGGAGTCGCTCGGCCTACTGGCACGCGGCTTCGCGCATGACTTCAATAATTTGCTCACCGTCCTGCTGGGGAATATCTCCCTCGCAGAGATGCGTCTGCGCAATGCCATCGTGCTGCCAGAGCTGCATACGGCGAAGCAGGCGACTCTCCAGGCGCAGAATCTCGTCCAGCAGCTCCTCACCTTCGCCCGCGGTGGTGCCCCGATCAAGCGGCTCACGAACATCAGCGAACTCATCGACACCTTCTTCTCGCATCATACGCGAGCCGCACGCATCGACTACCGCATCGAGACGCAGCCGAATCTGCCGCAGGTCCCCGTCGATCCCGCGCAGATCCGCCGTCTCATCAGCAATCTCATCCGCAATGCCGAGCAGGCGCAGCCAGAGGGCGGCCAGATCACCATCCGTGCCTTTGCACCAGACCATGAGGCCATGTTCCCCGGTGAGATGGTCGATGACCAGGGCTTTCAGCCCAGTGGCATCGCGATCGAGGTGCAGGACGTGGGCGAAGGCATCGGCGCAGAGCAGTTGCCGCATATTTTCGAGCCCTACTTCAGCACTCGGAAAAGTGAAAACGCCACCGGGCTCGGTCTCACCGTCTGCGAGAGCATCGCAAAAGCCCACGGCGGCACCATCACCGTCAGCAGCGAGCCGGGGAAGGGGACCACCGTGCGCTTTTACCTGCCGCTCGATGCGGATGCCGAGGAGACAGACGCCTTTGGCCTCACGAATGTTTTTGATGCAGCGCCAGATGCCCCGGTCACTCAGCCGCGCATCCTCGTGCTCGAAGACGATCCACTCGTGCGGAATCTCATCGTGAGAAATCTCGCCAGCCACGGCTTCGAGGTAGCAGAGAGCATCGAAGGCGGCGAAACCGTGCGCCTTTACCAGGAGAGCATGAATCTGGGCCGCGTGTATGACCTCGTCATCCTCGATCTCAGCATCCCCAATGGCATGGGCGGCGTCCGCACCATGGAAAAACTCCGCCAGTTGGACCCCGAGGTGCTCGCCATCGTCAGCAGTGGATACAGTGATGATCCCGTGATGGCAAAACCAGCCGCCTATGGCTTCGCAGCCGTGCTGCCGAAGCCCTACGAGCCCGCCGACATGGTCCGCATGGTCCGCAGTGTGCTCAGCACACGGGGTGTGCGCCGCACGGCATGATTTCGTCAGATTTGGCTAAATTGAGGCCAAAGAGCCGCCTGGGTTGATTTATGTGACGGACTCGCCAAAGCTCGCTTCCCCGTCCTTTTTCCTCATGAGCAGCCAAAGCCTCAAAATCCTCAGTGGTTCCGCACACCCCACCCTCGCGCGGCAGATCGCCGAAAATCTCCAAACCCAGCTCTGTGCGGCTGAATTGACCACTTTCCCGGACGGAGAGACCTTCGTGCAAATCCACGAAAACATCCGTGGCA
Source organism: Verrucomicrobiaceae bacterium (assembly GCA_016713035.1). Taxonomy (NCBI): domain Bacteria; kingdom Pseudomonadati; phylum Verrucomicrobiota; class Verrucomicrobiia; order Verrucomicrobiales; family Verrucomicrobiaceae; species Verrucomicrobiaceae bacterium. Next base: position 59,516 of record JADJPW010000012.1, on the reverse strand, counting down.
GTGACATCTTCATCGTCCAGCCCACCTGCCCGCCGACGAACCAGAATCTGATGGAGCTGCTCATCATGGTCGATGCCGTGCGGCGTGCCAGTGCCGCACGCATCACCGCTGTGTTGCCCTTCTTCGGCTACGCACGCCAGGACCGCAAAGACCGCCCCCGCGTGCCCATCACGGCGAAGCTCGTCGCGAATCTACTCGTCGCCGCAGGTGTGAACCGCGTCCTCACCGTCGATCTGCATGCAGGGCAGATTCAGGGCTTCTTTGACATCCCGGTCGATCATCTCTATGCCGCCCCGGTGCTCATGAAGGCCATCCGTGAGCGTGGCATCGACCAAAACCTCGTCGTCGTCTCCCCAGACGTCGGGGGCATCAAAATGACCCACGCCTTTGCCAAGGCGCTGAAGGCCCCCATGGCCATCGTCGCGAAAAATCGCGTCAGCGCAGAGGAAGTGGAGGCCCACAGCGTCATCGGCGACGTGAAGGGCAAAAATGTCCTCCTCGTGGACGACCTCACCGAGACCGCAGGCACGCTCACCGCCGCTGCGAAGCTCCTCCTGGAGCACGGTGCCGGGAAAATCTACGCCGGCGTCACCCACGGCGTCCTGGGGGACAAAGGCCGTGCCCGCATCGCCGCGTCGCCCATCGTCGAGCTCCTGGCGACGAATTCCACCCCCCAGGCCACCGGGGAAAAAGTCACCGCACTGGACATCGCCCCCCTCCTAGCCCAGGCCATCGCCCGCATCCATGGGAACGAGTCCGTGACTTCGCTGTTTGACATCTAGGCAGCCGCATGTAGTCTCCGCGCCCTTTTTCCAGAACTCACCCCCAATCTACCGGAGACACCAGTCATGGCCAAAATCCTCGATCTCAACGCCGAACCCCGCACTGTCGTAGGCTTTCGCGCCGTCAAACGCCTGCGCAAGTCTGGCACCGTCCCCGCTGCCCTCTACGGCCGCAAAACCGCCCCTGCTCAGCTTCAGGTCCACGGCAAGACTTTCTCCAAGCTCCTCGAAAGCTCCGCTTCCGATAACATCCTCGTCTCCCTCAAGATCGCGGGTTCCTCTGCGGACCAGCTCGCCCTTGTGCAGGAAGTGCAGCATGACTACCTCAAAGGCGGCATCCTTCACATCGACTTCCACGCTGTCGCTCATGATGAAGAAATCCACGCCCACGTCCCTGTCGTCCTCGTCGGTGACGCCGCTGGTTTGAAGTTCGGCGGCCTCGTCGAAGCCATCCATCACGATCTCGAAGTCCGCTGCCTCCCGAAAGACCTCCCTGAAGGCATCAACATTGATGTGAGCGCCTTGAACGTGAATGAGTCGATCCACGTCAGTGAAATCAAGCTCCCAGAGGGCGTCCGCACCCGCCTCGCAGGCGATGTCGTCGTCGTCCATTGCAGTGAGCCCAAAGTCGAGGCCGAGCCTGAGCCTGCCGCCGCAGCAGCAGCTGCCGGAGCCAAGCCCGCCGCTGGAGCCGCCGCCCCTGCTGCAGGAGCCAAGGCTGCCGCCGCACCGGCCAAGAAATAATCACCTCCTCGCTCTGTGGCCGCTACCCCGGACAGCACGAGCAGCGGCCTGATCCAGCACGTTCAGCCACGGCTCATCGTCGGACTCGGAAACCCAGGCGAAACCTATCGCGAAACCCGTCACAACATTGGATTCATGGTGCTGGACGAACTCGCTCGACGCCTCTCTGCCGCTTTCCGCGAGGAAAAGCGCTGGAGCGGACTCGTGGCCAAAGCCAGCGCCGGCCAGCACCTGCTCAAGCCGCTCACCTTCATGAACGACAGCGGGCGCAGCGTCCAGGCTGTAGGCCACTTCTACAAAGCTACGCCAGCAGAGACCCTCGTCGTCTATGATGACGTCGATCTGCCGCTCGGCACCCTGCGCTTCCGCACCAGTGGCAGCGCAGCGGGCCATAATGGCATCCGCTCCCTCATCCAGAGCCTCGGCACCCAGGACTTCCCCCGGCTAAAAGTCGGCATCGCTCCAGAGGCGGGTCGTCCCGTAGGTGAGCGCATGGTCGGCCATGTTTTGGGAAAATTCCGCCCAGAGGAGCATCCAGCGCTGCAAACCATCATCACCCGTGCTACGGATGCCATCCTCCTCGCCATCGAGCGCGGCCTCGGTCATGCCATGAACGCCTTCAACCGTGCTCCAGATGCCCCCGCAGCCGCAGCAGCCTGATTTTTCTCACCACAACACGCAAACACACACAACCCACATCCACCCAAAACCGAAAATGAAACGCCAATACGAAGCCCTCATCGTCCTCGACACCAAAGGTAAGGAAGAAACCGTCGAGCAACTCGTCGGAACCGTCAGCAAAGACTTCGAAGCCGCAGGCCTCAAAGTGAAGCAGATCGACAACCTCGGTAAGCGCAAATTCCCCTTCAATCCTCGCCACGTCGAAGCCGGCACCTTCATCAACATCCAGTGCGAAGGAGAGCCCTCCTCCCTCGACGCCGCTCGTGCCAAGCTGAAGCTCAACGACAACGTGTACCAGCAGTACTACCAGAAGAAGGTCGCGTAAGCACACGCTCATCCATCTCCAATTCATCGCGGCGGGCTGTCTCAGCCCGCCGCTTTTTTTGCGCCAGATCAAGAAGCTTCCGGCCTCAACGCAGTGCTTCCACCAGCGCGATGTCGATCAGCAGCTTCTGAATGTGGCAGCTATTCGCGGCGAAGCTGCGCTGTAGTTCATCGAGCGCCTTCGGGCCATAGGCGGTGGGTTGTTGCTTGATGAAATGATGAAACAGGTGGCGGATGAAGGCACGGTGGCCACTGGGATTCGCGGCGACGTAGTTCACGATGTCACGCGGGCCACTCAGGCGCACGGTCTTGCCCTCATGCGTGGAGAATTCGCTCACAGCATCCACTGGCTTATTGTTGTCCTTCGTGCGCCAGCGGCCCACCGCGTCGAAGTTCTCTAGGCTGAAGCCCAGGGGATTGATCATCCGGTGGCAGCTCATGCAGCCGCCGCTGCGTGTGAGCTCGGTGATTTTCTCCCGCATCGTCAGCTTCGGGTTAAAATGGCTGTCCTCAAAGACCACCGCCTTCATCGGCGGCTTCAGCGACATGCCCACGATGTTCCGCGTGAGGAAGACACCCCGGTGGATCGGTGACGACTGCTTTGTGTAGGCGAGTGAGGCTAGCAGGTAGGGATGCGTGATCACACCCGCACGCTGCTTCGGGTCAAAACCCACCCGCTGAAAGTCCTCGCCCGTCACCGGATGGCCGTAAATCTTGCCCAGGCGCTCATTCATCAGCAGGTAGTCCGCCTGGAGCAGCTCGCGGTAGTCTGACTTCTCACTCCACACCACTTCATCGAGGAATCGCAGCAGCGACTCACGCAGATCCGCCAGCACCGTCGGCGTGAAGTCGGGATACACCTTCGGATCTTTGCTCGTGCCCTCAGCACGCTCGAGCTCCAGCCAGTGATGGAAAAAGCCATGCAGCTTCGCCTTGGTGCGCGGGTCCAGCAGCATGCGCTGGGCCTCTGCGCGGATTTGCTCGGCAGTATGGAGCTTTTGAGCCGCAGCGGCCTGAGCCAGCTTTTTATCGGGAATGCTGTCCCATAACGTCAAAGCCAGTCTGGAGGCGATTTCGTGATCATCTGCCTTCTGCGGCCCCTGGAGGCCTGGATAGAGGAATTCCGGGGATTTCAGCGCGAGCAGCACCACGCGCTTCACCGCCGTCTCGGGCGACTTTGCGGCCTGAAACTGCGAATCGACGAATAAACGCCGCATTTCGTCATCCAGCGGCCTGCGGGTGCAGATCTCGACCCAGCTCTCCGCCAGCTTGCGCAGCTTTTCCGTGCGATCAGGTGCTCCCGGCTTCGTGAAGGCCAGTTCGTCGATGTTTTCCACCACATGCTCCGCCGTCGCGATGGCGGCCTCCGTCACCGCTTGGTCCCAGGCCTTGGAGATGGAAGTGCCACGCGGATATCCGCTGCTGCTATCATCCGCCGGGAATTCCGTACTCACGATCATGAGCTCACGCGGCCGCTCTGTGCGTAGCGCATGCGCCGGGATCGGCTCCGCCGTGCCGTGTGGGGGCTGCCACCAGAGCTCGATGGAGCTGGTCTTTTCTTTGAACTTAAAATGCTCTAGCACCAGCCGGTAGGCACGCCCACCGACGAGGTAGATGCTCTTTTTCTCCTCACGCACCTGCGGCCCCGCACTCACCCAGCCATCGATGAGGGCATCGCCTTCATCGTCATCATTGATCCACAGTCGGAAGCCATTCTCTGACCGCACCGCGAACTCATACACTCCGCTCTCAGCGGCGATCACGCTGCCCTCGAAGCTATTTTGGAACTGCTCCGCCTCCAGCACTGCTTTTTCCGGGCTATCTGCCCCCCAGCGGAAGGCGATCACCGGCTCCATCCTCTGGATCGTTTTGTTCGGGCGTTTCTTTTTGAGGCCTTTCTTCGGCGTAGTGTCCACCGCCTTCTCACCGGGCTTTGGCAGCTCCACACCGCGATAGCTCGCCTTCAGCCCCTGCTCCCCACCGATGGGGCGATCAAAACCCGGCCCCATGCGGAAACGACCGACCACGTCCATAACACTCTGGCGAAACTGCTCGATCGTCAGCCTACTCAGATCCCGCTGCGGCGGATTCAGCCGCGCCTGAGCCGCTGGTGAGTAAAAGGCATCATAAATGTAGGCCGCGATCAGTTTGGACTCCTCAGCACCGCATTTCGATGGATCATCCTCCGGCATCGTCTTGTCGATCTCCTTCGCCAGGGCCTCCAGAGAGAGCTCACCTGTCAGGGGGTCATCATACTCGTCCTCCACGCCCTGCCCACGGTCCCCGTGGCACTCCGCGCAGAGTTTTTGATAAATCACCGCTCCAGGATGCTCCGCTGCGAGCAGGGAAGAGGCCGTGAAAAGGTAAAAGGAAACGTGGAGGGAACGAAGCATGGGGCAGAGCTATCAACGCACCGGAACAGCCGACGCGAACGATTATTTCTTCGGCAACTCCGTCTCGATCACATCCCGGCCGCTGGGGCCACCGGGATGTCATCGTTGTCTCTCATCGGAGCGGCCTTTAACGCCCAGAAGACGACCGCGTTTCATGTGCATCCTAGATAGCCCCCCGTGCAAAAACGTCCTTCCCAAAGAACGTTCCTTTCGCGTAGCATCCACCTTTCTCCGACCATGAAACGCCATCTCCTGCTTCTCGCGGCACTTCTCACTTCTCACGCCTCACATCTCACCGCCGCCGAGCCGCTCCGCGTCTTCATCCGTGCTGGCAAAAAATCTCACGGCCCGGGGGCGCATGATTTCCCGCAGTTTTTGAAGGAATGGGTGCCGATGCTCAATGAACGCGGCGCCAAGTGCGAGGGCGGCATGGAATTCCCGACCAAGGAGCAGCTCGACAAGACGGACGTGCTCATCCTTCACGCCCAAGAGGCCGGAAACATCAAGATCGGCGATGAGCGGAAGAACCTGATGGAGTTCCTCGCCCGCGGCGGCGGCATCGTGACGATTCACGCGGCGGCGGTGTCGAAGGATCACGATTGGTTCAAGACGATCATCGGCGGCTCGTGGCACTTTGGGCAGACGAAGTGGTTGGAGGCACCCATGAGCCTCTACTTCACCGATCACGACAACGCGATCACGAAGGACATCAGCAACTTCGACATCGACGACGAGATCTACTACGACATGGATCTGCTTCCCGAGGCCAAGATCCTCGCCGCTGCCTACACGCCGAACACGCCGCAGATCAAAGGCGGCAACAAAGAGGCGCAGCAACGCGCCGCCGAGGCCGTGGCGAAAAAGAAGGCCGTGAACATTTACGACATCCAGCCGCAGGTGTGGACCTATGAGCGTAATGGGGCCATTCCTGGCCCCTCTGAAGGGGGCAAGAATGCCCCCGATACGACCTACCGCGCCTTCACCTGCATCCCCGGCCATTACCATCGCAACTTCAGCCACAACGGCATCCGCACCCTGATCCTCCGCGGCATCGCCTGGGCCGGAAAGCGTGAGAACATCGACGAACTCTGCAAACCGGACGAGTTGGGCGATGCGCTGCGCTACGTCGAGGGCGGCTGCCCCAGCCCGCAGGAGCTGCCGAAGGCGCTCGAAGTGCATCCCGAGTTCAATTTGAGCCTCGTCGCCGCCGAGCCGCTGATCAACAAGCCCATGAACATCGACTGGGATGAAAAAGGCCGCCTGTGGGTCGTCGAGACGCCGGAGTATCCAAACGGCCTCCGCCAATCAAACGTGGACGCGTGGAAGGACAGCGGTGCCAACCAGCCCGGCCACTACGACCGCAAACCGCTCGATTGCGTCTCCATCCTCTCCGACACGAACGGCGACGGCGTCATGGACAAAAAGACCGTCTTTGCCGACGAGATCGAGCTCGCCACGAGCAGCGTGTTTTACAAAAACGGCGTCATCGTCTGCGCCGCGCCCGATGTGTGGTTCTTCGAGGACACGAACGGCGACGACAAGGCCGACAAACGCACCAAGCTCTACACCAACCTCGGCAACCGCGACACGCACGCCGTTATCAACAACATGCGCTGGGGCCTCGACGGCTGGGTTTATGCCACGCATGGGTATTCGAGCACGGATGATGTGATTGGGTATCCCCAGCCAAGTGCTCAGTCCTCAGTGCTTAGTGCTCAGAAAAACCAAACTGAGCACTCAGCACTAAACACTAAGCACTTGGGCCCCATCGGCGCGGGAGTCGTCCGCTTCAAACCCGACGGCACCGCTTTCGAGCAATATGCTTCGAGAGGCGGCAACACCTGGGGCCTCGACATCACCAGCGACGGCCAGGTTTTCTACACACAGCCCACCAGCGGCAATCACTTCATCCACGTCGTGCTGCCGGAGTATGTGCTGGCCAAAGGCAAGCTGCCCGGCGTCATGGGCACGAACGGCATGCTGCCGAAAGAGCCGACCTATCCCGCCATGCATTGGGAGCAGCAGGCCTATGTGCAGATCGACCAGGTCGGCAGCTACACCGCCGCCGCTGGTTGCGCCATCTATGAAGGTGGTGCCTGGCCCGCGAAGTGGAACTACGGTTACTTCACCACCGAGCCCACGCTGAACATCGTCAGCCACTTCATGGTCGAGCCCGATGGCGTGACCTACAAAGCCAAGCGCGAGCCCGGCCGCGAGCAGACCGAGTTCATCCGCAGCAAGAACCTGTGGTTCCGCCCCATCGAAAATCGCGTCGGCCCCGATGGTGCGCTCTACATCGTCGATTTCTGCAATCAGGCTGTCATTCACAACGACACCCGCGGCCCCACCCACGGCCCCGCCAACGCCGCCGTCCGCCCCGACCGCGACCACTACTACGGCCGCATCTGGAAGGTGCAGCACAAGGAGGCGAAGAAGGTGGAGGTGCCTGTGCTGCAAAAGACTGACGTCGTAGCTCTAGCTTCAATCATCAAAGAACCGGGTAATGCAGCGGTGAAGAAAACTGCTCGTCGCCTGCTGAATGAAATTGGTCTCGACTCTCTGGATAAGCTGCTGAATCAGCTTCAGGACAAAGCAATGGCAGAATCTGTCTCAGCCGCTGCTTTTGAGAAGAGTGGTTTTGGAGATGATGAATTCCCAGGTGTAAAAAAGGTTCTTGGACCGGCTGGCTTCAAAAGCAGTGGTGCAGAAAACCAAACGGTGGAAGCTATTGAGGCGAGACGCTCGCAATACGCTGAGCTACTGGGAAATGCTCCCGAGCAAGACCTTCCTCTACGCATTTACAAGTTGGCTTTTATGGCTGGAGACCCTGTGTTGCGGGCTGCCTACATCGATTTGTTCTCAAAGCATACCGACTCGTGGACAAGATCAGCAATCATTGCGGCCTGTACGGTTGCACCGTCAGCTATGATTTCTGATGTTCTTGCTCAAAAGCAGTCCGAGGATTTGGAAAGCTTGGTAAGCGCTTTAGTTCCGGCTGCGATCTTGGAGGACTCGGGAAAACTCATCACCGCCTGCGCCAACGCCGATGCGAAGGCTGATCCAGTGAAGAATGCCATCCTCCGCGGCATCGCAACGAGCATGAACGAAGCTCCTGCGATGTCTCCGGCTCTCACGGAGGCATTGAAGAAGCTCCTCGGCCAGCCTTCGCTCACTGCCGCCACCTTGCCGCTCGTGACGAAGTGGGACAAAGGCGGTGCGCTCGCTGCCGAGGTCAAAGCGCAGCTCGACAAACTCAGCGCCACGCTTTCTGACAACGCCGCGCATGTGGAGGCGCGTGTGAGCGCGGCGAGTGCACTTGCTAGTGTGGGCTCCGCAGACGCGACAGCGAAAGTGGTTGCGGCTTTAGCCGCATCTGGGGACTCCGAAGCGCTCCAATCTGGACTGATCAATTCTTTGGAACAAAGCGGTCATGCTGAGGCACTCGTTCCCTCCATGATTCGGCTAAAGCCGAAACCACTTTCCCAAGCCTTCGAAGCCATCCTCAAGCGCCCCGAAGCCACCAACTCCCTCCTCGACGCTGTGAAGGCCGACACGCTCAAGCGCGAGCTTTTCGCCCCCGGCGATGTCGCACGTCTGCGCTCGCATCCGAACAAGCAGATCGCCAAACGGGCGCACGACCTCTTCAAGGTCAACAATGCCGCGAAGGATGCCATCATCGCCAAACTCGTGCCGGAGGTCGAAAAGCCCGGCAATGCCGCGCAGGGCAAAGTGCTCTTCGCCGCGTGCGCGGTGTGCCACAAGCTCGGTGACGTCGGTGTGGCCGTCGGGCCGCCGCTCGATGGCATGGGTGCGCATGGTCCCGCTGAGTTGCTCGTGCACATCGTCGATCCGAACCGCGAGGTCGATCCCAGCTTCTGGGCCTTCAACATCACCACGAAGAAGGGCGAGGTGCTCGTCGGCGTCATCACCAGCGAGAACAATTCCACCGTCACGCTCGCCACGCAGGCCGGTGTGCGCGAGATTTTGAAGAGCGACATCGACAAGCGCGAAAACACCCGCCGCAGCCTCATGCCGGAAGGCCTCGATGCGCTCGGCCCGGATGCCTTGCGCGATATCCTCGCCTTCATCTGCGGCGATGCGATGAAGCAGTTCCGCATCCTCCACCTCGCCGATGCTTTCACCGCCGACAGCCGCGACGGCCTCTTCGCCAGCGCTGATCCTCGCGGCGGCCAAGTGAAGCTCACCAAGTTCGGCAACGTGAAGGTCGATGGCGTGCCGTTTTTCATCCAAGATCCCGCGAAAAGCTCCACCGGCGGCAATTTGATCGTCCTCAAAGGCGGCCCCGGCAAAGACAACCACTCGCAGACTTTCCCCGCGAAGGCCGAAGTGGCCATCAATGTCGCCGCGAAGAGCCTGCAACTCCTCAGCGGCGTCTCCGGCTGGGGCTGGCCCGCCGTGCAGGATGAAGCGCCTGCGCTCAAAGCCACCGTCGTCTATGAAGGCGGCGAGAAAGAGGAATTCACCCTCCTCAACGGCATCCACTTCAGCGATTACATCCGCCCCGTCGAAGTCCCCGGCTCCAAAGGCATCGAAGGCCTCGCCGACGGCCAGGAACCGCGCCTCCTCACACTCGAACTCACGAAGAAAGCCGTCGCCAAGACGCTGATCCTCGAAAGCCCTGCGGGAAATAAGACGCCGCCGGTCATCATCGCTGTCACCGCCGACATCGAAGGAAAAGGGCCTGCTCCGCTGAGCGCCGACGTTTCCAAACGCCCGACACCTGCCAAAGGCAAAGGCAAGGCCAAAGAAGCTGCTCAGGTCGGCCCCGCCGCTCCTGATTCCCCTAAAGAAGGCGGCAAAGGCGATGGCCCGCTTGTTCCAGCCGCGCCCGTGCAGTGGGAAGCTGGCAAAACCAAGGTCCTCGTCATCGGCGGCGGTTCGTCGCACAACTTCAAAGACTTCTTCGGCACCACCGATGTCGCCACGCTGAAAGCCGCCGGCTTCACCGTCCACTACACCGAAGACCGCGACCAAGCCGCTGCCGAACTCGCCAACGCCGACGCCGCCATCATCAGCGTGAACCGCAAATTCTTCGACACCGGCGCGTATCGCAAAGCGCTCTTCGACTTCGCCGCCGCAGGCAAAGGCATCGTCATGCTGCATCCCGGCACCTGGTATGGCTTCGGCGGCTGGCCGGAGCTGAACGCCCAAATCGTCGGCGGCGGCGCCCGCGGCCACGACAAGATCCATCCCTTCGACGTGAAAGCCCTCAAAGCCGACCATCCCGTCATGAAGGACGTGCCCGCCAGCTTCACCGTCGAAGACGAACTCTACTACGTGAATGCCGAAGGTGCCCCCGAAGGCACCGCGCCCATCGAAGTCCTCGCCGAGACCAGCAACAGCGACAAATACCAAAAGCCGCACCCCAGCGTCTGGATCACCAAACATCCAAAAGCCCGCGTCGTCGGCATCGCCCTCGGCCACGACGCCCGCACCCATGACCTGAAACCCTACCAGCAGCTCCTCATCAACGCGGCAAAGTGGACGAGCGGGAAGTGACGGAGTGCGAGCATGACTTTTGAGTTCACTCGCGCTCGGGGTGAAGTCGCGGTTGCGGTGGTTTTCGTGCCGTGGTAGCTCACAGACCCTTTTCCCCTTTCCATGACTCCGAACGAAATCCTCGCCGCTATCGGCCCCGAAATGCAGTCCCTCATCATGCGCTACATGCAGGAGGACCAGCGCCCAGCTTACAAAGCTGTCATCAACACGCTCGCTGCCCAGCGGAAGCTGCGCCCCGTCTTCATCATGGAGAAGTCCAAGCCCAATCAGGCTGCGTGGCTACTCGATCAGCTCCGCCTCCGCAGCAATGAGGGCGTCACGGAGCAGATTTTCCAGATCTGGCTACTCAAAGGCAAAATGAGCATGCTCACCACCTTCCTCGATGCCATCGGCGTCGCTCACGACGGCAAAGGCGAGGTCATGGAGCTGCCCGGCGAGATCGAGGACGCAAAGGCCCAGGAAGCCGTGGACGCCCTGCTCAAAGATCACCCTGCGAAGCATGTCGCTCTCTATTTGACCATGTTCCAGCGCCAGCGCCCCGGTGGCTGGCCCGGCCTCACGAAGGCCATGGAGGCTCACGCGGATCTCAAACTGGCCTGAACCGGCCCGTAGCCCTCTTTTTACGCGATGCTCGCCGAACTCGACCGCGCCATCGCCAGCACCCAGGCTCATCTTTTGAGCCTGCGGAACGAAAAAGGCCACTGGGAGGGTGAACTGAGTTCCAGCGCCCTTTCCACGGCCACCGCCGTCGTGGCGCTGAAACTCGTCGATGCCGCGAAGCATGCCGATTTCATCGAAAAAGGTGCCGCATGGCTCCGCCAGCATCAAAACACCGACGGCGGCTGGGGCGACACGACCCTCAGCAAGAGCAATCTCTCCACCACGCTGCTGTGCTGGAGTGCGCTGCACCTCGTGGGCACGTCTTCGCCTGCGGCCGAGGCCTGGATCATCGCCCGCACGGGCTCTCTGGAGCCAGCAGCCATCGCGAAGGCCGTCATCGCCCGCTACGGCAAGGACAAGACCTTCAGCGTGCCCATTTTGATGCTCTGCTCGCTTTGCGGCACGCTCGGTGACAAGCCGTGGCGGCATGTCATCGCGCTGCCCTTCGAGCTCGCTGCTTTGCCGCGGACGTGGTTCGGCGCGGTGGGGCTGCCGGTGGTGAGCTATGCGCTGCCGGCGCTCATCGCCATCGGCCACATTCGTTTTCAAAAAGCACCGCCCGCGAGGTGGAATCCGCTGCGCTGGCTCCGGGCCCTTGCGTGGAAGCGTGTGCGGCCGATGCTACAAACGCTGCAACCTTCCGGCGGCGGCTATTTGGAGGCCACGCCGCTCACCAGCTTCGTCACCATGGCTCTCGCCGGGGCAGGGGATCTCGATCATCCCTGCCTGCCGCTCGCCGTCGAATTCCTCCGCCGCAGCATGCGTGAAGATGGTGCCTGGCCCATCGACACCAATCTTGCCACCTGGGGCACCACGCTGGCGATGCGTGCTCTGCAAGGGGGCGCGGATACTCCTGCCCGCCAAGTCGTGACTGACTGGCTCCTCGCCCAGCAATACCGCGACGTGCATCCCTTCACCAACGCCGCTCCCGGCGGCTGGGCCTGGACCGATCTCCCCGGCGGCGTGCCCGATGCTGATGACACATCGAGTGCGCTCATCGCTCTCAAAGCGTTGCTTTCGGATTCACCACAGAGTTCACAGAGGAACACAGAGGATTCTAAAAAAGCATCTCTGTGCCTCTCGGTGCCCTCTGTGGTGAAATCGAGCGTGATTCCCGGCATCCGCTGGCTTCTCGACCTGCAAAACCGCGACGGCGGTATCCCGACTTTCTGCCGCGGCTGGGGTGCGTTGCCGTTTGATCGCTCCACGCCCGAAATCACCGCCCACGCCCTCCTCGCGTGGTGGACGTGGAAGGCCGAATTGCCCGAAGAGCTCCAAAACCGCATCGAAACCGCCACCCGACGCGCTTTGGCCTATTTGAAGAAAAACCAAGCCGCCGATGGCTCCTGGCTCCCCCTCTGGTTCGGCAACGAACACACGCCCGACGAGATGAACCCCGTTTATGGCACCGCCCAGGTCCTAAACCACCTCCTCGGCAGCGAGGCTCTTTCCGTCCAGGCCACCGCCTTGATCCAAAGTGGCCTGGGCTACCTCCGCGCCGCCCAAAAGCCCGATGGCTCCTTCGGTGGCGATCCCGTCAGCCCCGCGAGCATCGAAGAAACCGCCGTTGCCCTCCATGCCCTCTGCCTTCCCGGCTCTCCTCTCTCCGCTCTCCTCTCTCCTCTTCAGTGGCTCCTCGCCGCCACCCGCCACGGCACCCACTTCCCCAGCGCCCCCATTGGTCTCTACTTCGCCCAGCTGTGGTATCACGAACGCCTCTACCCCGTGATTTGGACCCTCCAGGCGCTGAAAACCGCCCGGCAGCGGCTTTCCGAGAGCGAATGATTCGTCACATCGGACCGATCTGATCCCAAAAACGCTGCCCCCTCCGCTCCTCCGCCCCTCTGCGGCAAACCCGAGCCTCCCCAAAGCTCCAGCTCATCTTCCTGCTTGCCTTAGAATCATTCCAATTCTAAAACTGAGCTCGTCATGCCACCCTCCGCCACCTCCACCCGTGCCCCTTCGAAGCCTACCGGCCTCGAATGCCGCATGGCCGTCCTCGGGGCCGATGTGCGCCTCACGCCTCACCGTCGCGAGGTCTTCGACGTGCTCGCTGGCTCCACGGACCACCCCACGGCCTACGACATCCTCGACCGGGTCAAATCCCGCTCGCCCGGCATCTCCCTGGCCACGGTTTACAACTGTCTCGACCATCTCACCACCCACGGCCTCATCAAGCAGGTCCACCTGGAGCGCGGCCAGTCCCGCTACTGCGCCAATCTCCACGAGCACGTCCATTTCCACTGCGAGACCTGCGGCAAAGTCATCGACGCCCACCCGGCCACCGATTTCGACCCCGCCAAGTTCTGGAACCTCCCCAAAGGCACGCGGGTGACACGAACGGACCTCGCCATCCATGGAGTCTGCGAAAACTGCGCTCGAACCTAACCTCCCCTTCATTCCTGAATCTGGATTCCTGATTCCTGATTTAGTCCCGCACCGAAAATCGAATCAGGATTCAGGAATCTAAAATCAGGAATCATTTCCCCCCAAAAAGCCCCCGACATGTCATTAGAGATCAAAAACCTCCACGCCCAGATCCCCGGCCGCGAAATCCTCAAAGGCCTGAACCTCACCATCAACCCCGGTGAAGTCCACGCCATCATGGGCCCGAACGGCAGCGGCAAGAGCACGCTGAGCAAGGTCCTCTGCGGCCACGAAGACTACGAAGTCACCCGCGGCGAGGTCCTCCTCGATGGCGAAAACATCCTCGATCTGGCCGTCGATGCCCGCAGCCGCGCCGGACTCTTCCTCGCCTTCCAATACCCGCATGAGATCCCCGGCGTCAGCAACGCCAACTTCCTCCGCGCCGCGCTGAAGGCCCGCCTGCCAAAGGGCGAGGACATCGATGCCGTGAAGTTTTACAAAACGCTCTACGCCCGCATGGACCAGCTCGAGATGGACCGCAGCTTCACCAGCCGCAGCGTCAATGAAGGCTTCTCCGGCGGTGAAAAGAAGCGCAACGAGATCCTCCAGCTCATGATGCTGGAGCCGAAATACGCCATCCTCGACGAAACCGACTCCGGCCTCGACATCGACGCCCTCAAAATCGTCTCCCGCGGCGTGAACGCCATGCGCAGCGAGAACCGCGGCTTCCTCGTCATCACCCACTACCAGCGCCTCTTAAATTACATCCAGCCCGACATCGTCCACGTCCTCAAAGACGGCCGCATCGTCAAAACCGGCGGCAAAGAGCTCTCCCTCGAACTCGAAGAACGCGGCTACGACTGGGTCCATGAGGAGCCTTTGGCCGCTGCTGCTTAACTGAAACGATGAGCGAAGAGATTACAGCGAAGGTGACTTTCGACCAGCCAACCATGTTGGCGGGTTATCGCTGGCATGTGCGAGCGAGTTGGATCTACCGTACGATTCGAGCTATTTTACTCGTGATGGTTGTCGCATCGATGGTTTCATTTGTTGTTACCAGAATTTCACCCGAGGCGAGAGGCTATCTTGTTTACATCACCATTTTCTTGATTGCCTATTGGCCGCTTGTTCTCTTTTTGCAGAAGGTTCTCTTTATATCAAATCTCAAAAGTAGTCCTCTTTTTGGAACGCAGATCGCATGTAGCATCGCGGATACTGGTCTAGGAGTCGATTCAATCGCATTCCGCGGCACTTATTTTTGGAATGCTTTCCATAAGACTGCCACCACCACAGAAGGTGTATTGCTTTATCAGCAAAAGCTTCTGTTCATCTGGCTCCCCAAGACCGCATTCACCTCCGAGGCTGACTACACCCGTTTCCTCGACCTCCTCGCCGCCAAAACCAAGCACTCAAAACTCACATGAGGACCTGGGAATATCACATGGCCACATTCGGCATCCGTGAAGGCATGCTGAATAAGCTGAACCTCCGCGAGGAGGAGATCAAAACCTTTCTAGCCGATGCTGGCGCCAACGGCTGGGAGCTCGTGGCCGTCACGCCCATCGACGGCCAACACAATGGAGGCACTCAAGTCCTCATGGTCACACTCAAACGTCCCAAAGCCGCCTAACCCGGCCAAATTAGGAATCAAAAATCTAAAATCATAAATCCCCATGGTCTCCGCCCCCGACTCCACCCTCGACGTCCCACCGGCCGTCGAAAACGACATCTCCGACATCCGCGTCGATAGCGTCGGCGATTTCACCTTCCCCGAGCGCAACAAGTTCGACTCCGGCTTCGGCATCACGTCGAAGACCGTCGATTACATCAGCGATGTGAAGGGCGATCCCGATTGGATCCGCGAGTTCCGACACAAGGCGCTCAAAGTCTTCCAGGACAAGCCCATGCCCACGCATTGGGCCACGAAAGACCTCGAAAACATCCACTTCGACGAATTCCGCTACTACCTCAGCGACGGCCAGAAGCCGAAGCGTTCCTGGGACGACGTGCCCGAGGACGTGAAGAAGACCTTCGACCGCCTCGGCATCCCCGAGCAGGAGCGCAAATTCCTCGCCGGCGTCGAGGCGCAGTATGACAGCGAGGCCGCTTACTCGAACATCAAAGCCGCCGTCGAAGAGCAGGGCGTCATCTTCGTCAACAGCACCGAAGGCCTGCACAAATACCCCGAGATCTTCAAGAAGTGGTTCGGCAAAGTCATCCCCACGGGCGACAACAAATTCTCCGCGCTCAACAGCGCCGTCTTCAGTGGCGGCTCCTTCATCTACGTCCCGCCCGGCGTGAAGGTGAAACATCCGCTCCAAGCCTACTTCCGCATCAACAGCGAGCAGTTCGGCCAGTTCGAGCGCACGCTCATCATCGCCGATGAAGGCGCCGAGGTCATGTACATGGAAGGCTGCACCGCGCCGAAGTTTGAGACCGCCACGCTGCACAGCGCCGTCGTCGAACTCGTCGCCATGAAAGGCGCGAAGATCCAATACGTCACCGTGCAAAACTGGAGCAGCAACGTCTTCAACCTCGTCACCAAGCGCGGCATCGCCCATGAGGACGCCGAAGTGCGCTGGATCGACTGCAACATCGGCAGCCGCCTCACCATGAAATACCCTGGCGTCATCATGAAGGGCAAACGCGCCCGTGGTGAAGTCATCAGCATCGCTTTGGCGAACAGCGGCCAGCATCAGGACACCGGCGCGAAGATGGTCCACGCCGCCGACGAGACCACCAGCAACGTCATCAGCAAATCCATCTCCATCGGCGAAGGCCGCGCCACCTATCGCGGCCTCGTCCACATCCCGAAGCACCTCAAAGGCTGCAAAAACAACACCGAGTGCGACGCCCTGCTCATCAACCCCAACAGCCGCACCGACACCTACCCCGCCATCAGCGTCCGCGGCAACCAGCATGCCACCCAGCACGAAGCCAGCGTCAGCCAGGTCAGCGCCGACCAAATCTTCTACCTCATGCAACGCGGCCTCACCGAAGCCGAAGCCATGAGCTTGTCCGTCAACGGCTTCATCAACGACCTCGTGAAGGAGTTCCCGATGGAATACAGCGTGGAGCTGAAGCGACTCATTGATCTCGAAATGAAAGGCAGCGTTGGCTAGCCGCATGCGCGGAATGACGAAACCAGAATGACGAATGTCGAGCCGAGCCACGATCACCCGCGAGCAATACCTTCAGCAGCGCAGAGACGCTGCAAAGGTATTGCGACGTAGAATCGTCCTGCCCGGGGTTTTGTTCGCCACACCGCTCATCACACTCACCAAACTGTTTAGCAAAGAGAAGCCGCCGGTGAGTCCTGATGACCGTCTCCTCTTCTGGTCGCTCTGTGGAATCGGACTGGTCGGACTGATCTGGTGTTACTACCGCATGTTGTATGCTGACCCGAAGCTCAACGCCATTCACTGTCCGGCCTGCGGCAAAAATAATGGAGGTTTTAAGAACTCCAGATGGCTCATTGCCTCCGGCAAATGCGTTCAGTGTAAAGAGCCGATTCTCGAAGACAACACGCCAAGGACTCCGGAACGAGCCCTTGATGCCGCGCTGCCTTCCCGTGCTGACTACGAGCGAAAATACAAGTCGATGTCCGCGCTGATGTACAAGCGCCTGCTGGTGCCGTTGACCGTGATTTTGGTCCTGTCATGCTGGAGTGCCTGGAAACACTTTAAGGCCGGAGGAAACGAGCCCGCAGACTCAAAACTCCTTATCACACTCGGAGTGATTCTTGTCGTGGGCATACTGATGACGTCAAACAAAGTGAAAACCGAAGGTTTGGCCTGTCCGCGGTGCCAAGCGGTTCAGAGTCAGGCATCTTTGCTGAAAGTCGTTCTAGCCACCGGGAACTGCCCTTCTTGTGGTGCACAGATGCTTCGGGAAGGAGGTGTGTCGTGAATCCTTCCCATCAGCCACAGCCCGAGATCACCATCTTCGAAACAGAAGATGGCCGGACTCGTGTGGAGGTGCGGTTTGAGAATGAAAATGTCTGGCTGACTCAAAAGCTCATCGCGGAGCTTTATGAGTGCTCTACGGACAACATTTCGCTTCACCTGCGAAACATCTTTGCGGAGCGGGAACTCGACGAAGTTTCAGTTACCGAGGAATCCTCGGTAACTGCCGCAGACGGGAAAAAATACCGCACCAAGCTCTACAGCCTCGAAGCCATCATTGCCGTCGGCTACCGGGTGCAGAGCGCCCGGGCGACGCAGTTTCGCACTTGGGCCACAGACCGGCTCAAAAGCTACATCCTCAAAGGCTTTGCCATCGACAAGGAGCGGTTCAAGAGCGGCACCCGATTCGACACACGCTACTTCGACGAGCTTTTGGAGGAGGTGCGGGAAATCCGCGCCAGCGAGCGACTCGCTTATCAAAAGATCACCGACATCTTCGCCACCGCGCTCGATTACTCGCTGCAAACCGCCGCTGCGGAGCAGTTTTTCGCCACGGTGCAGAACAAGCTCCATTTCGCCATCACGGGCCTCACGGCAGCAGAGATCATCGCCGAGCGCGCGGACAAAAAACTTCCCGCCATGGGCCTCACCACGTGGCGGCGTGCTCCCAAGGGCAAAATCCTCAAATCGGACGTCGGCATCGCCAAAAACTACCTCCAGCCGGACGAACTCAAGGCACTCAACCACATTGTGGATATACCTCGACCACGCCGAGTTCCAGGCCAGTCGTGGCCGCGCCATGCGCATGACGGACTGGATCACCAAGCTCGACGCCTTCCTCCAGTTCAACGAGCAGGAAATCCTCCAGGACAAAGGCCGCGTCTCCCATGCCGTGGCCCTGGCGCTCGCGGAGAAGGAATATGCCGAGTTTCGAGTCCACCAGGATCGCGAGTTCGAGTCCGACTTTGACCGCCTCGTCAAACAACTGCCCAAGGCCCGAAAAAAACGTCCATGACCCGCTCATCCTCCATCCTTCTCGGCACCGCGCTCGTTGCGAGCGTGGCCGTTTTGGCGTGGTTGGGCGTCACCGGACGTGTTTCGCTGCCCTTGGTCGAAAAAGAGCCGCCACCGCCGGATGCGAGCTACGAGGCGGCTCGCGCCAAAATCGAGTCGGATCGTCAAAACCTCGCGAAACGGCTGCAAACTGCCGCCAATGCGTCCGAACGGCAAAAAGTGCTCCAGGAGGCCCATGTCGCTCTCTCGAACGGCATTGCCAAACATCTCGCGCCATGGTGGAAAGGCACGCCTTGGGACTTCAACGGCATCACACAAGTGCCGGGCCAGGGCAAGATCGCCTGCGGCTACTATGTCTCCACGTTGCTGTTACACGCCGGCTTGCAGGTCGAGCGTGCGCGGCTCGGACAGCAGGCGTCGTTGCACATCATCCAGACGCTGATCGGCCAGGATGCGCTGGTGAAAGGCCACAGCATGCCTGTGGAGCAGTTCGTGCAGCGAATTCGTGAGCGAGGCACCGGTTTGTATGTCGTGGGGCTCGATCATCACACCGGCTTCATCTGGAATGACGGCAACGAGGTCTGGTTCATGCATGCGGATGCTCAATGCGTCGTCAAAGAACGCGCCGTGCACTCCTATGCGCTGCGCAGTTCCGACTACCGCGCCGCTGGTCACCTCAGCGGCCATCCTGCGCTCGCCGAGGCCTGGCTAAAGGGCACGAAACTTGCCACCAAGGTTCCGCAACATGCCAGCCTGCTGGCGAGAACGAGTCGCCTATTCGTTCACCTTTCACCCATCGGCGGCAGCAGGGCTGCCTACCCCAAAGCGGCAGCAGGCTGCCGCAGTCCAAAGACTTCGTCTCTTCTCTGAATCATGACATCCGACACCTCCACCGGCCTTCTCGCCCTCTCTCCGTCTCGCAGCAACTCCACGCCAAGCTGGTTCACTTCCCGTTCCAACGCCGCATGGACAGAATTCCAGTCCCTGCCGCTTCCGGGCCTCAAGGACGAAAACTGGCGCTACTCGAACGCGAAGAAGATCGAGCTCGCCGACCACGCTCCGGCCAAGGCTCCGACTGCCGAGCAGTCCAAAGCCGCGCTCGCAGCCACCGAGGGCCTCAAGGAACGCGCCGCACGCTTTGTCTTCGTGAACGATACGCTCGTCGAGTCCGACACGAGCGGTCTTCCCGCCGGTGTGGTCTGCGTGAGCTTCGAGGAGGCCCTCAAATCCCACGAAGCAGCCCTGCAGCAGCATTTCATGAAGGGTGAACAAGCACTCGGCTCGAACAAATTCGCCGCGCTGCATCTGGCGCATGTCAAAGCAGGCACCGTCATCATCGTGCCGAAGAACGTCGTCATCGAAAAGCCGGTCGAAATCTTCCACTGGGTCGTCGGCGACCACGCGGCCATCTTTCCGCACACGCTGATCGTCACGGGCGACCACGCCGAGGTCAGCGTCGTCGATCATTATCGCAGTCTCGAAGGGGAAGGCGGCCTCAGCATCGCCATCGCCGATCTCGTCGGCGGCAGCGGCAGCAAAATCACTTATGCGGCCTGCCAGGAACTGGCCGATGACGCCCAGGCGCTGCATCTCTCCAGCATCACCGCCGGACGCGATGCCAGCGTGAAGAGCTTCCAGGTGCAGCTCGGTGCCGCCTTTAGCCGCAGCGAGAGCGTGAGCGACCTCGTCGGCCAGGGTGCCCGCAGCGACATGCTCAGCGTCAGCTTGCCCATCGGCGAGCAAATCGTCGATCAGCGCACACTTCAGCGCCACAAAGCCCCGCACGCGACGAGCGACCTGCTCTACAAAAACGCCCTCTACGGCCAGTCCCGCAGCATTTTCAGCGGCCTCATCATCGTCGATGAAGGCGCCCACTACACCGACGCCTACCAGACCTGCCGCAACTTGCTCAACAGCAACGAAGCCGAAGCCACCAGCCTCCCCGGCCTCGAAATCAACGCCGATCAGGTCAAATGCAGCCACGGAGCCACCAGCGGCCCCATCAGCGACGAAGAACTCTTCTACCTCAAAGCCCGCGGCATCAGCGACAGCGAAAGCCGCAAGCTCATCATCGAAGGCTTCCTCGCTGGCGTGGTGGAGCGTTTCGGCAACAGCGAACTCCTCGACACCCTCGTCGCCCGCATCGACGAGAAACTGGAGCGGGCGGTGTAAAGCTTTGGCACAGCTCAGTCCATGCCTCAAGTGGCTCCATCACGGCACGAAGGATTTCAGGCCGTTGCCGGTGGAGTATTTCAATGGGCCACCTTGATAGCCTGGGATGAACTGGTTGTTTTTTATCTTACGCCGCATTTCCTTTTCTGCCTCCAGATCAGCTTGGGTTTTACGCCTGGTTGGCGCTGGAGTGGTAACGATAGGGGAGGGAGAGTCCTGACCGCGAGCGGCCATTTCGGCCCCAAGCAGAACGGAGGCCGTGTCACGCCCAGTGACGGTGATCCTGCCGCTGCCATCGCGAGTGACCTTCGTGGATGAGGGGAGGCCATTCGAGCGGCTGCCGCCACCATTGCAGGAGGCGAGGAAAAGGAGGCCAAGGAGTGCGGGGAACGTCTGTGTGTTCATAGAATGGAGCTTGGTAAGGCTTAAAATTTCGACCAGTTCAGGAAATTCTTATCACATTGCTGGGCGGCGGAGAGATCTGTCAGTTTGCGGTTGCTGCGGCTGCTGGAGCGGGTTTGAGGCCTTGGATGACATTCCTTGCCGCCTGACTGGCGGCCTCACGCAGCGCGGCTTCGTAGGATTCGACGGTCACGGTCTCAAAGGTGAACGCCGTCTTGCTGGTGCAGGTGAGCATGAACGGGGGGTAGTAGATCGTCCCTGCGGGTGTCGTTGCAGAAACGCGGAGCATGCAATGCGCGAAGTAGTTCTTCTTGCTGGCACGGGCATTCGGGCGATCACAGGTGGTCATGCCGCCGCCGGGTGCGATCTTCAGCTTGTTGGGTGATGCTGGGTCCAGGATGTAGCCGTTGCGGGCCAACTCTTGCTGAAACTCATTCAGGATGATGTTCGAGGCGTTTTTGCCGCTCTTGACCCAGATCTTGGAAAAGGCCGCGTTGTGGCTCAATGTCACGCTGCGCATGGTAGCGCCCACCAGCATGCCGAGGGGACCGTACATGTTGCCCGCCTGGAGACCGGCGTCAGTGTAGCTGATGCCACGTTCTTTATAAGTCGCTTCGCTGGGGACGACTGCTACATGCGGCTTGGATGCTGGCGGCAGCAGAGTTGCGAGCGGCTTGATGTTAACGCAGGAGGACAGCATTGCTCCCAGGAACAGGGTGATGAGGAGATGCGGGATGTTGGTTTTCATAGCTGGGTCTTGGATGTGATGTTGATCTTGCTAGTTGGGAGTGATCGGGCTGCTGGGGTGGCCATGGACCATCTGTCTCTGTGCTACCGGTTTCCGGGTGGCTGGGTTGCAAATCCAGAGCCGGAAGTTTTGGATGCTTTACCAAAATTCCGTTATTTTTGGACGGGAAGGCTCTCTAGCACTGTCGGCTGGTGTAGGTGATTGACTGGTTCGGGACTAACATCTTGGCGTTCTCACTCGTGCCATAACTCGCATTCGCAGGTCTTACCGCTCGTCCCGGTCTGCCATGTGGCGCCTCCATTGTCAGAAGTGGCATAGCTGCTGAAAGGTGTGCCGCTGGGAGCTAACGGCCACCAAGCTCCCAACCTGTCATTGTTGGCCGGACGACTGACCACCAGCCAATACACACCTTTCTCCAAGGCGAGCTTGCACCGTCCTTCGCCACCCGCGCCAGCGAGGTCCGCAATCTTGATCCCAGGCCGTCCATTGTCGTCCTTATGCAGGACCATGACCTCATCTGATGCCGGCCCAGATAAGCCAGCTTTGAATCTTCGGATGGTGATGCCCTTTGTGAGGTCGATTTTGAGGCCTACCCATCGGTTGGTGCCGAGGCTGGGGTTGGCGTCTCCAGGCCCTTGATTGGCGGCGGTGCCAGTGGAAATTTTGGTCCAACGTCGGGGTGTTTTCATCTCTTCCAAATAGTGCCCGGCGGCTGCGGCGATGCCGATGGGCGTGTCCTCCGCCTCTTCGAGTTTGAGCGCTTGTGTTTCAAACCCGGAGAGCTTCCAAGCTGCGCAGCAACGCAGCGCAAGCGCCAGAGCGGTCCCTTGATTGATGTGTGCTGTTGCCGCCGCTAGTTTTTTGCCTGCATTTTCTGGATCGGATGCGATGAGCCAATTCATGGCTAGTATTTTGCGAAAACCTGCCCCATCCGCGGTTGTTACCATCTTTTCTAGCTCAACGGGATCGGAGGAAAACAGTTCCTGGCTTTGCACCTGCCACTCCGACTTTTCCTCATCACCAGTTACTTTTTTAAAGCTGGCCAGCAGATGAAAGACCGCGTGCTTGTCGTGTGATAGGCGGACGACGAGATCTGGCAAGACCACGCGCATGTCCGCAATGGCTCCTTGCTTGAGCCAGACATTTGGGGATATGGACTCTAAAAGAGCCTTTTTTGATTTCCCTTGGAGAACGCCGAATCCAGAGTGGGCTGGGTGTTGGCCCTTGCCGTTAAATTGGAATCGGGCACCCTCAATATAGATTGAACGACCACCATCCGTGGAATCGAAATCATCAAGAAAATAGGTGCTATGTGGGCTTTCGGGCGACTTCAGATTTGTCGGTACAGGATGTGGCCCGCAAATTCGCAAATAACCTGTGGGCAGACCATCCGTGGAGATTTGAGCTACGGCTAATGTGTTTCCCAAGACCAGATCATGCGTAGTACCGTTTGTCAGGACCAGATCCAGTTCCCAATCCATGTAGGTGCCACTCTGGGTGAAAGAGGAGAAGGATTTGCGTTCGGCTTTCAAAGTCCCAGACACAATGATCCCAGCAGACATCTCCGCCAAGGATGGTGCCTGCTCATAGGTGGCGGCGGATGCTTCCAAACCATTGATCAGTCTCCGGTGTTTGAACCGGCGCTGCATTTGCCCTGGTAGCTCTTCATGGATGGTAACCAGCATGTCACCACGCAGAATGTATTTGTTCTTCCATACGTTTTTCGGTGCTCGCCACTCGATTTGATCGTCTGTGACGACATAACTTCCTTTTTCGGCATTCTTCCCAGAGCGTTGATAGGTGCCGTCTGGACTCAAGGTCAAAGTATCAAAAGGCTCTTCTAGCTCCAGCCATTGGCCACTGATGCTTGTATTAAGTTCGTGAATGGGTGTTTCAGCAGTCGGGACGTTCTGTGCCTTGCTGCAACTGCTGCAAAACAACAGCGCGATGAAGTAGATGAACTGTAAGCTCAAGCATTCGCCGGAATGTGAGGATGGGTATAGATGCTTCATGTCTAGTTTTTAGATGTGATGTTGATCTTGCTAATTGGGAATGATCGGGCTGCTGGGGTGGCCATGGGCCATCTGTTTCTGTGCTACCGGTTTCGGCGCTACCGGTTGCAAATTTGCTATTTTTTGGGTGTGAAGGTTCTCCGGCCATGGGGAGTGGTGTAGGTGATCGGCTGGTTGTTGTAGCCGGGCACGAGCGTCCGCATGGCATCGGTCAACTGGCCTTCAAAATGCTCATGATCCGCTTGTGTTTCCTGTGTTGGCACAGGGCGTGGGCTGTGCTGGGCGGCAGCCTGTGGGGCGTTCACCTTGTTTTGGCATGAGACTCCTAGGGCAGCGGTCAGGAGGGTGCAAAGCACTCGGATGAGTGATGATTTCAGGATGGAAGAGGGTGGGTGTTTCATGACTTGCCCGCCCCGGCATCAATGGCCCTCGCGGCTCTCCAACTGAAGGCTAGCAGTAGGATGACCAGTAGATCCCAAGCAAGACCAAAGGATGCCGCTTTCGGAATGATGTGCGCGTGCTCGGCAGGGACATCGGCAGATCCGTGCAGCAGCAGCCACACATGTCCAAAGGCAGACAACGACTCGATCAGCAGCGCCGCGACTGTCAGAGCTCGTGCCCATCCAATACGGTTGTGGCGGCCGAACAAATTCATCAGTAAAATGAAAGGCAGGATGACAATCATGGAACCTGGAAAGTGCAGCCCAAGGGCAAGCTGCAACCAGACCATGGTGAGAATCGCCTGGATGCAAAAGATCACCCATCCTGTCTGAAAGATGCGGCCACTGGGAAGCTGACTGTATTGGAATGCGTTGGCGGATGTGGTGCTCATGGTGGAGGTGAGTCTTGTTGGTGTTGTCTGAATGGATCGCCACGGTGGCAGTGAGCCCTTCTTGATGGGTGATGAGGTTGTTGGTTCGACTATTCTTGGAGTGCCTTGGTGGCAGCGTCCTCGAACATGAGTTTGACCAATTCCGCGTTTGCCGTGTTCTCGGGACGGGCGGTGATCTTTTCCAACTGGGTGCGCAGCGCGGTCAGCAGCTCGGGAATCTTCTTGATGATGTCTGGAGTCGCTGCCTTGTCGTTTTTGGCTTTTTGCAGCGTGTTCACTCCATTGGCCCACAGGGCCATCAGTGTCTCGCGGCTCACCGGTACGGGCTTCTTCACTCGGAAGGTGTATTTGTTATCGACCTCAAACTCGTCTTTCGGGCCTTTCGCTGTGCCGCCGATCGTGACGGGCAGGTCACCAGGTTCGGCGTCATCCGGCACTTGCACAGTATAGCGGAAGCTCATCACATTCATTGGCTTGCCATCGTTGCCGCGAAACCATCCCTCGCTGGTTTTGGCCCAGGTGTAGGGGAGTAGCGGCTTGACCCTGGGATTGGCAAAGACGGCGACCGGCTTGTCCCCGGCAGGCGCGTTTTCAGGCACGTCGAAACCCACGGACATGCTCAATGACACGCGGGTGCCAGGAAAAACCTCGACGGGTGTTTTTTCATCCCCATGAGTCTTCAGGTAGTCTTTGATAGCGTCCTTCACATAAGCATCCCATGCAGAAGGATCCCATTCAGAGGGGTCCATACCGAAGCCGCTGAAAGACATGGGGAATTCGTTGTCCTTAAATTTCACTTCCGACTTCTTTTTGTTCTGCGGATGAGAGGCAAGGGCGAGGAAGACGTCAGGGCTTCCTGCTTCTCCAATCGCTTTTTGCCAGGCTGCATTGAACTCAGGCAGCTTGGCGGCAAACGCGGCCCGCTGGGTCGCATACTTCGGGGCAGGCGGCGTTTTGGTTTTCTTCTTGGTGTCTGCGTGACAAGGAACAGGCAGTGCGACATGGCTGATCGCGAGCAGGCAGATGAGGTGAAAAAGGGCGTTGGCTTTCATGATGTTGGGCGTGGTAGAAGGTTGCGGGCAGGAGGGGCCATTGGGTGGCTGGTTTGCGCGGGCAGTCTTTGATCGTCGTCAAAGAATCAGGCCTCGGATGGGTTCTGGGCCGGGGTGGCTCCGGCGTGTGCAGCCAGCCGCGCCGTCAATGCTGAAGGCAGCGCAAACAGGGCACCGCCGCTGAGGCAGACAGGTAGGATTTGCGCCCAAGTTTGGGTTTGCAGAGACTCCGGCAACAGTCCGGGTAACGTCCAGCGGAACAGCCAGTAAAAGGCGAAGAGCATCATCGCCTTGCCCATGATTACGACCTGATAGTTCGCGATCCGAGCTGCGGAGAGTTCCTGATCCGCCGAGGCGAGGTGAATGATCCCACACAGCACCAGACCGACCACGGCGGCAGGCAAGGCGTAGGCGACGAGCACGCCTGCCTGGAAACCGTGCTGACAAAGGCCTGCGACAGCGCCCAACATGGCAAAAAAATGCATCCCTTGGGCGATGGGATGCTGCTGCGGTTCAGAGACATTGGCGGATGAGTTCATGAGCTTGGCGGATGTTTGAGGGAGGCTGAAGACCGGGCCGTCACCGTGGCGGAACGCCCTTCTGTCTCCCTGCTACCGGCTGCCGTTCCGCGGGTTGCAAAGCGCCTGAAAAAAGTTTTTCGCGCTTGCTGAAGCTCCCGGATGTACCCCGTCGGGTGACGGTGATTTCTACAGAAGAGCAGCCTTGTTTAGCAGCAACTACCGTCACACGGTAAACAACCGTCAACTTTCCGCCGTGCTCAATATGCCTCATTCAACGCGCAGCTCCGTTTCATGACTCACTTTTTCCCCAGCGGCTGCGGCGTGGGGGTTTCCCATTCGATGATGATCGCCTGCCGAGGGCCAGTGGTATACCACCAACTACTCGAGTTGCCCATGGCGTGCAGTCCGACGTGTTGACCCGCCTCGGGTCTGGCCGCCGCCGCAGTATCCGCCCAATACGTGTAGGGCCAATCTTCGCCCGTCACCCAATGCCAGCCGTGCCAGCCGCCTTCAGTGCCATTGCGCTTTTCCGCGCCGAGCAGGATTTCGCGCGGAGCGTCCTTCCCTGTCATGAATTCCCGCAGGAGAAAGTCGTTCTCCTCCTTGCTCGTGATCGTGACGAGATGCCCGCCGAGCGCCTGTGCGGCGCGCTGGCCATCGTCAAGGGTGATCGCCCCGCGCACGAGAAGGTAGGCGTGGCCGTTGAAGATCTTGGCGTCGCGGGTGATTTCGGCAAAGTCACCTTCACGGGCACGGCGCATCCAACTGGCTGCGGTGACTGTGGCACGCATCTTGGTGTAATCACTGCGCAGCGACTTGCCAAATTCCCCCGCCCACCATGGAAGGCTGGCAAACGTCTTTTCATCCTCGTCGAGCAGCCGCATAGCCTCGCGGTCGTCTTCTTTGGCAAGAGCAGCCTTCACGGGGGCAAGAAACTGTGCGGAGCGGGAATCGAAACCTCGGGCCAAAGTCGGGAAAAGGGTGCTCGCCGCCAGCATCCACTCCCTCGGGGCGTCTTTTGGGATGGTAAGATGCACCAAAGGGGCACCTTGCAGCGGCTTCAGGTCGAGCGTCGGAGTCGAACCTCGCAGGTGCAATTCCTCCAGAGGCATGCTGTGCAGCGGCTCAAGGCTTTTGAGGTGTTTGAAGTTCACCAAGTCCAGCCCCTTGAGCTTCATCCCTGCCAGCGGCCCGAGGCTCGCTATGCTCATCTTCCCTTGCTCGTTCTGGTCAATCAATAACCATTGCAGGGGTAGCCCACGCACGGTCTCGAGAAAGTTTTCCTCCGGGAAGAGATTGTCCACGCAGAGGACGCGCAGAGGCATCTTTTTGAGGGCATCGAACGGTTTTTTGATCGCACCGCCATGCACGAAAAGATGGGTGACAGGCAGTTCGGCGAAAAAAACGAGCGCCTCACTGGAGGGATAACCCCATCGGGTCATATCCAGCAGCACCATCTCATCTGTGGCGAGGGTGGTGAATTCCACTCGTTTCCCTCCCTCGTTATTCGTGTGGTGGAACTTCTCCACGGCTGCTTCGAGATCGGCCTGCACCAGGCGCATCGCTTCCGACTTGAGATCAAGCACGCAGCGAAAGCCGGCATCGACCTTGGCGCGATCGAGATTTTGATGGCCGTGGAATCCGCCCGAAAGGGTGTCGCGCTGATGGGAGCGCGTCTCGGGTTGGCGAAACGATCCTCCACGCAGAACAACTTGCGGAATACTGCTGAAGTCCCACGGATCGGCGCAAATTTCCTTAACGTTGCCGATCATGTCATAAAGCCCGAAGCGATTGGCGAGGCCGCTGCCGGCCGGGGCAGTATTCGGGAAGTCGTCGTTCTTCCAGAAACAGTTTTCTGCGTTGTGCTTCGGCTGGGTGTCTTTCGGCCAGGGGAAGACATCAGTCGGGAATTGGCGGCCGACGGAGAAGTCGCCCTTTTCATCGAGGATGCCCATCGCGGCGCTCCATTCACGGTCGGTGGGCAGGCGATAGACTTGGCCGGGCAACAGGCGGTTGGCGGCGCGCTCTTTGTCGGTGAGCCAACGGCAGAAGGCTTCCGCGTCGTAGCGAGCGACCATCACGACGGGATGATCACCTGTCTGCTCAAAGCCGAGTTTTTTCCATGTGAGCGATGGGTTGCTGTTGCGTTGCTCGCTCATGTCGTAGCCGGTCTCCTTCACGAAGGCTTCAAAATCCTTCACCCGCGTCTCCCAGATGCTGAAGAGGACGTTGGGCAGGCCGGCGACGGGGACGAAGGTGTGGCCGAGTTCGTTGGAGAATTTGCGGCCCGGCAAGGCACGACCGACATGGAGCGGGCTCGCGGTCAGCTTCTCGGCGGCCTGCTTGCCATCCGGCACGAGGGTGAGCGCGGCTTTGAGTTCGCGGATTTCACCCGCGTCATCGCCTTTGCTGACCAGTTCCGCCGCCGTGCGCAGGTGCTGGTCGTATTGCTTGAGCGTCGGCGTGAGCTTCACCCGCAGCTCGGTGATGGCAGCAAACTGCGAATGCTCTGCCTCGGCCTGCGTGACAAACTCCTGCGCCAGCGCCGCTGCCCGCTCGGGTGCCTGCGACTCGGCCAGGATCAGCGCCACCTCCGCCTGCGTGGTCAGATCACCCGGTGCGGTGGTGAGCGCCGACTCCGCTAGCTTCCGCGTCTCAGCCAGATCACCCGCCTTGAGATGTGCCCGCGCCTCGACAAGGCGTTTTTTGGCTTCGGCGGTGGATTGAGGATCTCGTGCGGTTGCACCCGTCTTTGCGGGTTCATTCAGGAACCGGTATTCCACCTTCTCGACGAAGCTGCCTTCCCCAGCGGTGACTCCGAACTGTCCTCCGACCGGGTGGGTGTCGTCCTCCACCGATCCCAGTTCTTTGTCATCAATGAGTAGAGTGAGCGTGTTTCCGATGGCTCGGAGTTCGACGGTATGGCCCTTGGATGCGTCAAAGTTCTGGCCGAGCTTGAATTGCTTGAGGACTTCGTCCGAGCGCTGGATTTTGGCGAATCCTGCACTGGCGTAGAGCGATCCCGAGTAGTCGCTGCGGGCAAAGACACTCAGCCGGCTGCTGGTTCCCGTCGCACGAATGGCGAGGTCGCATCCCGTTTCGTCTGGAATCATGAAGGTGAAGTATTTGGCGACCCGCCAGCCACTGCTCTCACGCTTCCAGAAAATCCCGAGTTGCTCGTTCTTGCGCGGACCCTCGGCGAGTTCGGCGAGGAAGTCGCGCCAGCCTTCATCTTTGGGGGAACTCGCCGCCGTGCTTCCGTCCACCGGCTCGATCCAAATCATCAGCTCGCTTTGCTTCCCGTCATAGTCGAAATCGAGGTCAATGACGTGACCGAGTTCCGCCACTTTGGCCGCGAGCTTTTCCGAGTCGCCCCAGGCGATCCAACTGCCATCCGGCTTTTGCGCAGCGGCCATCCCGCGCCCGGCACGGACGGTGATGAAGCCTCCTTTGCCTGAGGGTGCTTTCGCACCGCGAGGATCGGCGCTGCGCATCGGGCGTCCGTCATCCATGAAGAGTTTGACTTCCCCGTCCTTCGTGAGGATTACCACAAAATCAGCCGCCGCATCCATCTCTTGCACTTGGTCCGATAAGATGGCGAATTCGTGTTTCTGTCCGGTAACGGAGTTCCAACTTTCCACAGGGCTTCCATTTCGGGCTGAGATGAAGGTTTGTTCGGAAGCGGTGTAAGCATGAGCCTTGGCGAAAAAGTTATCCGGAGGCTTGATGCCCTTCCAGTTATCCGCCTGAGAACCGACCGTGAGAATGGTGCCATCCGCGCCCAACCAAAGGACCGCGTTTTTCGTTTTGAGAAGTGAAGTTGCATTCGGGTGAGTCACATTTCCATTGAAGTAGATCGGGTCGCGGTAGGCTCCTTCCGGTGCCTGGAGAGCCGCTACTAAACCGGCCCTAGACAAGGCCCGTCCCTTCACCGGGAAGGGAACATCTTTGACTTGGGGATTAGAGCTAGTAGCGGCCAGCCAGACCTCCTGGACGCTCGATCTCCTCGCAGCCCATCCGATGTCTTCCACCGACACTTGCACGAAGTCATCAAAGTCCGCTGCTCCGCCGGGGTTGGCTTCTCCGCGTCTTGTTTTGCCCCAGAACTTGAGTTTGCCACCATCGTTTCTGGTCTTGAGCACAGCATCGGAGGGCGTGGCGGTGCTGGGCTTCTCCGTGGTGGCCTCTGGCACCTCCCACCCCAGCACCTTGAGCGGGTCGGGGATGTCGTCGAGGATGGCGTATTCGGTATCACGCAGGCTGTAGCTCAGGCCTCCCATCAGATGACATTGCACCCAGGGGATGATGGGACTCAAGTCGCCGACAACCACGGGCTGGCCATTGAACCGGGTGTACACCTTGTCGCCAGCCACCAGCATCTCCACCAAGGCTTCTTCATCGAGGCTCCACCTTGGTCACATGCCTTTGCGTGGTTGCTGGAGGGTGGTCGCCGTTGAGGATGGTTTGCTTGTGGGAGTAAAACTGGATCTTCCGCCAAGTGTGACCACCTGCGGTCTGATTCACGAAAAGCAGGCAGGCCTCGATCTCGTGGAATTTCACCTTTGTGCGGACCACAAACTGCGAGGTCGCTTTGGCGGCGGAGAGGCGGTCAAAAACGAGGATGTTCTTGTCCGGGTTATGCACCCAGCCATCCTTTAAGGTCTGCCCAGTCTTGGCCCATTCTTCAGCAGTGCGCTCGATGCGTGTCCATGGGATCGTCGAGGGCGCATTAGCGGACACATCCCACTCCAGCGCCTTCAGCGGGTCGGCGATGCCGTCGAGTTTCAGGTATTCAAAGTCACGCAGCCAACAGTTGTGACTCTGAACTTCAAATCCGCCCTGTACTGACAAACCAGCCTGCACCACATCATAGGCGACTTTGCCATCCACGCGGACAAGAATACGATCTTCAATCACTGCGACCTCAAAGATGCCTTCCTGCCCCTGTTTCAAAGACGGATTGAGGGTGAAGTCACCAAGGGTTCTTTTCATCGGTGCCAGCACAAGTCTCACGTCATCTCTCCAAAGGGTCGCCATGGGATGTTTCACATCGCTTGTCCGCACGAAGAGATTGATGACGGACTGCGGCTGCAATTGATCATTCCATTTGAAGCGAACTCGAACAGCCATGTTTCTCAACACTGGCTTCTCATGTGCTGCTTCAGACATTTTCCACTCAGTTGTGTGCTTGTTCACATTCAATGAGCCGAAATCCACCCAGCCATCTTTGATTTCGAAGCCGTCGGCCTTCCATGCGGCTTCAGTGCGTTCGATACGCTGCCAGTGTGGTGGATCGTTGCGAATGATCCCCCACCATCCGGCGACCGCCAGCAGCGGCAAGACGATCGCAGCGGCCCATGCCACCTTGTTCGCCGGTCTCTTCGCCTTCGGCAGCGGCGTGGTGCGCTGGCCGGGGGCTGCGGAGGCGAGGTTGACTTTCGCCTTGGCCGCCTTCGGCAACGGCGTGGTGCGGATGACATCGACGTCGGTCTTGATCTCGCTGGCCTGCTGGTAGCGCATGGCGGGATCTTGTTGGAGGGCGCGGATGACGACCTGATCCAGCCGCACGTCCACCTGCACGCGCTGGCTCGGCGGTGCCCAGGCTCCGCGCGGGGTCTGGCCGGTGAGCATCTCGTAGAGCATGATGCCCAGGGAGTAGAGGTCGGCACGGTGATCGGCGTGACCATACATCTGCTCAGGGGCGATATAGTCGGGCGTGCCCATGACGACGTTGCTACGCGTGAGGCTGGCCGTTTCATCGGAGGTCGGACGGGCGAGGCCAAAGTCCGCCAGCTTGGCGCGGCCTTCCTGATTGACGAGCACGTTGGCGGGCTTGATGTCGCGGTGGATGACGCCCTGGCTGTGGGCGTATTGCAGGGCCTCGCACACCTGGGCGATGATCTCCAATGCCTGTGCTGGATTGACACCCGGGCCGTGGATGAGCCGGGCGAGATCCGTGCCGTTCACAAACTCCATGACAAAAAACAGGTGCCCCTCACTGGTCTGGCCGAAATCATGCACGGCGACGATGCCAGGGTGCTGGAGCTTGGCGAGCGTGCGTGCCTCGCGCTGAAAACGCGTGAGGAACTCGGTGTCAGCGGCGAGTTCGGCGGGGAGGAGCTTGATGGCCACGGCGCGGTCCAGTGCCATCTGTTTGCCGCGATACACGGCTCCCATGCCACCACGTCCGAGCAGGGCCTCGATCTCATACTGTGGCAGCAGTGCTGCCAGCTCCTCCGGCGTGGGTGGCTGCCAAGCCTGGGGGCTACCCGTGGCGGATTTCCCAGACTGTAGGCCGCGCAATAGCAGGTCGGCGGGATTTAGGCCCAGGATCGTTTCATTGGAGTCCTCAGACGTGTCCTCCTGGCCATCGCTTGCGCTGTTCTTCATATCACTCGCTTTAGGCAAAATGGGTTCATCGGATGCATTAGGCGTGTTCATGGGAGGGACTCGGGTTGTACCAAAGTAAATACCGGTTCATGCAGCACGAGTTGCATCGGAACATGTAAGGTTCGTTCCGTAGGAGTATTTACAGGCACTCCATCAGCTCCGCGAGTTCGGCTTTGACGTTGTCGGAGGTGGGGTCTTCGAGCGTGGCGGCGACCCGCTCGAAAAGTAGATCACGCCAGCGTTGGCGCATGCGGAAGATGTGGTTCTTCAGCGTGCCCAACGGCATGGAGAGCTGTGTGGCGATCTCCTCGTAACTCCTGGTCGCCGCGGAACCGAAGCCGAGGAAGGGTCGCAACTCATGGAACAAGGTGCCCTTCCCCGTGCTGTCATATTCTTTCTTCAATAGCTCCAGGGTGCTTTCCAGCAGGGTCAGCGCCCACCGCCTTTGATATAGACGGTCAGGGGTGAGGCGATCCACGGGCTCATGGCGGTAGCGCTCTTCTGCGGACTGGGCATCAAAACTGGTCAAGCGGCGCACATCACGCTTCGCGGCGATGCTGCGCGCATGCTCATGATGGAGAAAATTTCCCACGCAAGTAAGTAAGAAGCTGCGCAGCTTTCCACGGGATGGATCAGCCGCCGCGAGGATGTCTTTCTCGATGAGTTTGGTAAAGAAGCCCTGCGTCAGGTCCTGTGCATCATGCTCACTATTCCCGGCGCGGCGGATGTAGGCATAGACTGGATACCAACAGACTTCACAAATCTCAGCAAGAGCCTGGCTCGCGCCACTGGAGTCACCATGACTCGCTGCAGCGCGGACGAGGCTCCAGCGAGTGGCTTGAAAAGAGGGGCTTGGCAGAGTCGGGCTCATGATCAGTGAGGTCTGCCCAAGTACTACCCGACGGGAATGGAGGTGTTGCAAACTATTCGATAAGCCCGTGGTGGCCGCCACAAGGAAGGTCGGAATACCCTCGTCGCCCGCATCGACGAGAAGCTGGAGCGGGCGGTCTGATCACTCTGGAAAGACCCACGTCTTCTGTCTTTGGGGGCGCAGTTGGGTATAGCCGTTTTTCTTCCGAAAAGGGTCAAAAGCAGTGTCGCTGCCATCGGCCTTCATTTGGTGAACCATGCGCAGCAGCTCACCGAGACGGCCTTTGGGGAATCCGGCCTTGTTCGCGAACCAACCGAGGTATTCGGCCGGTATATCGTAGATCGGGATGCCGTCCGGCGGGAAGTGCTGAGGCCCGTATTTGCCAAAAGGCATGCGTGTCCTCCCGATCTCAGCGAGATCGTGCTGCATGCGTTCGGCGAGGTCGTTCATAGCTTTAGCAAGGTGTGCGCCTCGCGCAGCAGCGCCTCGGTCGTTTCCCAATCAATGCAGGCATCGGTGATGGACTGGCCGCGCACGAGCTGATCGAGCGGCTGCGGGAATTTCTGGTGCCCGCCGACGAGATTGCTTTCCAGCATGGCTCCGATGATGGCCTGCTGGCCGTCGCTGCGCTGGCGGATGATCTCGCGGAAGACATCTGGCATGCGGCGGTGGTCTTTGGCGCAGTTGCCGTGGCTGGCATCGATCATGATGGCGGGTTTCAGCTTCGCGGCGGTGAGGCCGTCGATGGTCTCCATCACGTCGTCCGCGCCGAAATTGGGGCCGTTTTCACCGCCGCGCAGAATGATGTGACAGTGGGGATTGCCGCTGGTGGTGACAGCGGAGGCGATGCCGTCTTCACTCACACCGAGGAAGGTCTGTGGCTGCATCGCGGCTTTGATGGCGTTGATGGCAGGTGTGATGTGTCCGAAGGTGCCGTTCTTGAATCCGAGAGGCATGGAGAGGCCGGATGCCATCTGGCGATGCGTCTGCGATTCCGTCGTGCGGGCACCGATGGCGCTCCAGGAGATCAAATCGGCGATGTACTGCGGTGTGATCGGATCGAGCAGCTCCGTGGCGGTGGGCAGACCGAGGTCGATGACATCGCGCAGGATGCGGCGTGCGAGGCGCAGGCCGTCTGGGATGTTACAGGTGCCATCAAGGTCCGGGTCCATGATGAGGCCCTTCCAGCCGACGGTGGTGCGCGGTTTTTCGAAATACACGCGCATGACGATGCAGAGCCGGTCTTTGAGCTCCTGCGCCAGCGTGGCAAGCCTCCGCGCATACTCCATGCCGGCTTCCGTGTCATGAATCGAGCATGGACCGACGATGACGAGAAAACGTGTGTCGTGACCGAAGAGGATGTCGCGGATGTCCTGCCGTGACTGAGTCACAAAGGCTGCCTGCGCGGCGGTAGGTGCGATTTCAGTGACCAGCGAGTGCGGTGACGGCAGGGCGATGTTGGAGGCGATGTTGAGATTGACGGTCTTGCTCATGTTTGGCTGTGGAGTAGAGCCAAAAGGATGGCGTTTCAATCCTCAACCACCACCGGGTTCTTTGGCTTGAGTGCAAAATAGAGCGCCACGCTGATGAGAAGGATGGATCCGGCGATGAGCGGGGCGGGGCGCTGGGCGACATCTGCGCTGGTGATGGCAGTCTGCACGCGGACGATGATGAGCATGGCGCAGACGAGTGCGCCGAAGATGGGCACGAGCAGCGGTGGCTCAAAGCCGCCGCGTGGCTCACTGGGGCGGCGTTTCAGGACAACGAGGGAGATGTTCACGGTGGTGAAGACGATGAGCAGCAGCAGCACGGTGGACTCCGCGAGTTGTTTTACGCTGCCGCTGAGGATTAGGAGCGAGACGATGCCAAAAAGCACGAAGACAGCGATGTGCGGGCTTTTGCGCACGGGATGCACGCTGCCGAGCACAGCGGGTAGTAGGCCCTGGCGGCTCATGCCGTAGAGCAGGCGTGATCCCATGAGGTAGTTTAGGAGCGCGGTATTGCCGATGGCGAAGATGGTGATGGCTCCATAGACCGGTTTGATGCCGGTGAACCATGGTGCGGCCCTGCGGGCCACTTCCATGAGCGGGGCATCGCTTTTCGCCAGCTCCTGCCACGGCACGACGGACACGGCGGTGATGGCGACGGCCATGTAAATGCACGTCGCGAGGATCATGGCACCGATGAGGCCAAAGGGGACATTCTTGGCGGGATTTTTGACCTCTTCGCTGACGTTGAGGATGTCCTCAAAGCCGATGAAGGAGTAAAAGGTGAGCACCGCGCCCTGCATGATGAGCGCGAGGGTGATGCCGGAGCCGATGCCGCCTTCCACGGTATCGACTGGGGATTGAAAGTAATCTACGCTGCCCCAGTAGCGCATGCCGATGGCGATGATGAAGAGCAGCCCGCTGGCCTCGATGACTGTGCAGAGGATATTCAGCCACATGCTCTCGCGAATGCCGCGGTAGATGACACAGCCGACGAGGAACACGACACCGATGGACATGAGTTTGACCGCGGACTCCTCCAGCGACCAGCCGAATAGCTCTTTCACCTGACCGATGATGGCCTGCGAGCCAGTGGCCATGCTGGTGAGCCCGCTCATCATCACGGCGATACCGATGACGTAACTGAGCAGCGGCTTATGCAGCCCACGCTGCGTCACATAGGCTGCGCCACCTGCTTTCGCGTAGCGCCCGCCCACGCAGGCGTACGAGAGGCCGGTGAGCATCGCGCCGATCATCGCCATGAGAAATGCTAGCCACACCGCGTTGCCGAGCCCGGCCGCTGCTTTGCCGATCAGCGCATAAATCCCCGCGCCGAGCATGGAGCCGAGACCGTAAAACAGGATCTGCCATCCACCGATCGTTTGGTCGAGCGTGGGCTGCGGTGGTGATGGCGTGGGTGCGGGCATGCGCTGTTTCTAGCCGATAAGCCTCCAGCTTCACCAGCGTTTTTGTCTGGGCATGATGACACGCATCGTCTTTTTCCTCCTGAGTTTCCATTTGTCGCTTTATGCCGCGAAGCCGAATGTCCTGTTCCTCTTCGCGGATGATTTCACCTATGAGGCCGTGCGTGCTTTCGGCCACACAGACATCGACACGCCGAATCTCGACCGACTCGCCGCCCGAGGCACCACCTTCACGCATGCTTACAACATGGGCTCCTGGAGCGGCGCGGTGTGTGTGGCTAGCCGCACGATGCTCATCACCGGTCGTAGCGTGTGGAGCGCGGATGCGATCTATAAAGCGACGGACAAAGAGCGCCGAGCTGGCGTGCTGTGGCCGCAACTGATGAGCAAGGCCGGCTACAAGACCTACATGACCGGCAAGTGGCACATCCAGACCGATGCCACCAAGTGCTTCGACGTCACACGAGATGTCCGCGCCGGGATGCCGAAAACCGTACCGCAGAGCTACAATCGCCCGCTCGCCGGTCAGCCTGATCCGTGGAATGCAGCGGATGAATCGATCGGCGGCTTCTGGGAGGGTGGGCGGCATTGGAGTGAGGTCGCCGCAGATCACACCATCGACTTTCTGAAGGACGCGAAAGCCGGCACGGAGCCCTTTTTCATCTACGCAGCCTTCAATGCGCCGCATGATCCGCGTCAGTCACCGCAGGCCTATCTCGACAAATATCCACTCAGCCGCATCGCGGTGCCGCAGAGCTTTTTGCCCGAGTATCCGCACAAGGATGACATCGGCTGCCCACACTCCCTGCGGGATGAAAACCTCGCGCCCATGCCGCGCACAGAGCTGGCCGTGAAAACACATCGGCGTGAGTATTATGCGCTCATCTCGCATTTGGACACGCAGATCGGCCGTGTGCTGGATGCACTGGACGCTAGCGGCCAGGCAGAGAATACCTGGATTTTCTTCACCGCAGACCACGGGCTCGCGGTGGGGCATCACGGGCTGTTTGGAAAACAAAACATGCATGACCACAGCGTGCGTGTGCCCTTCCTCGTCGCGGGTCCAGGAGTGGCCAAGGGAGCGCAAAAAGACACCAGCATCTATTTGCAGGATGTGATGGCCACCGCGCTCGATCTCGCGGGTGCGGAGCGGCCTGCGCATGTCTTCTTCAACAGCGTGCGTCCTCTTTTGAGTGGTGAAAAAAGCCGCTACGAGTCGATCTACGGTGCCTACCTCGGTCTTCAGCGTGCCATCACGCATCAGGGCTGGAAGCTCATCGCCTATCCGAAGGCCAAAGTGCTACGCCTCTACGATCTGAAGGCTGATCCGCTGGAGCGAACCGACCTAGCCGCCGATCCAGCGCAGGCCACGCGGAAGAAGGAGCTGCTAGGCCGCCTCGTGCAGCTCAGTGCCGATCTGGATGATAAAGTCGATCTCAGCACCATCTCTGGCTGGTAGCGCACACAGCACCCACCTCACCCACGCCAGCCACCATTGATCTCGATCGTCTGCCCAGTGACATAGCTGGCTAGAGGTGAGCATAAGAAGAGCACCACGCTCGCCACCTCCTCCGTCGTGCCAAAGCGGTTCAGCGGCACGTTTTTGAGCATCTCGGCTCGTACGGCCTCGGGGATCGTCGCGGCCATCGCAGTATCGATCACGCCGGGCGCGATGGCATTGGCGCGGATGTTACGCTTGGCGGCCTCGCGGCTGAGCACGCGCATCATCGCCTGCACGCCCGATTTGGCAGCGGCGTAGTTCGCCTGGCCGAAGAAGCCCTGGATCGCGGCGATGCTGCCAAAGCTCACGATTGCCCCGCCTTCATGCATGATCTCCAGCGCATGCTTGCAGCAGTAAAACACGCCGCTGAGGTTCACGTCGATCACGGCGTCCCATTCGTCGTAGCTCATCTTGGCGATGGTGCGGTCCTTGATGATGGCAGCGTTGTTGATGAGGAAATCCAGCCCGCCATGGCGTGCCTGCACCTCCGCGATCATCGTTTTCACCTGCTCGGGGTCGGCCACATTCGCCGCGACGAGGCTGGCACTGTCCGTGCGGATCAGATTGAGCTCATCCGCGATCACCTGGGCGTCCGCCGCTGTGGCAGCCGTGCCGAGGTGATTGAGCACCACCGTCGCTCCAGCTCGGTGAAACGTCCGTGCGACTTGGGAGCCGATGCCTTGTGAAGCACCCGTGACGAGTGCGATTTTGCCTTTGAGATCGATGGGAATCATGGAGCAGATGCAAACGCTGCTGCTCCCACGCTAGTTTCGTCCTTCGCGAACTTCGATCCACTCCTAAAGGCAAAGTGTCATGGTTTTGAACCGCTAATGAGACGCTGACGTGACGCTAATGCTTTGCTGTGGTTGCATTGAATCCTGAAATCCTCTTAATCCTGTCATTCTGGTGGGGCAAATGGCCCTCTGAACACTCAAAATTTCCACTCAGAAGCCCCACAGTCCTCATCACGCCCTGGATTGCCAGCTTGCGAAAGACGCGGCTGCCCTTACTCTCGCGGCCCCTAAAACCCCCCACCATCATGACCCAGCTCGATCAGCTCAAGAAACACACCGTCGTCGTCGCCGACACAGGCGACTTCGAGGCGATGAAGGCCTACAAACCCCAGGACGCGACCACCAATCCCTCCCTCATCCTCCAGGCTGCCTCGAAGCCGGAGTACAAGGCCATTTTCGACAAAGCGGTCGCGGACGGCAAGTCTGGCGGCGTCGATGCGGTGATGGATCAGCTCGTGGTCGCCTTTGGCCTGGAAATCCTCAAGATCGTCCCCGGCCGTGTCTCCACCGAGGTGGATGCACGCCTCTCCTTTGATACCCAGGCAAACATCACCAAGGCCCGCCAGATCATCGGACAATATGAGAAAGCAGGCATTCCGCGTGAGCGCATCCTCATCAAGATCGCCTCCACCTGGGAAGGCATCAAAGCCGCCGAAGTGCTGCAAAAAGAAGGCATCAACTGCAACCTCACCCTGCTTTTCAGCCTTGCCCAGGCCGTCGCCTGCGCAGAGGGCGGCATCAAGCTTATCAGCCCCTTCGTCGGTCGTATCCTTGATTGGTACAAAAAGAGCACCGGCAAAGACTTCGTGGGAGCCGAAGACCCAGGCGTGCAGTCCGTCACGCAAATCTACAACTACTACAAGCACTTCGGCTACAAGACCGAGGTCATGGGCGCTAGCTTCCGCAACAAAGGTGAAATCACCGAGCTCTGTGGCTGCGACCTGCTCACCATCAGCCCAGGCCTGCTCGGCGAGCTACAAAACGCTACCGAAACCATCGAGCCCAAGCTCAATGCCGCCAACGCCGCATCGCTAAAGATCGAGCGCATCGGCAGCGATGAAAAAACCTTCCGCTGGCTCTTCAACGAAGACGCCATGGCCACTGAAAAAACCGCCGAAGGCATCCGCAACTTCGCCAAAGACATCGTGAAACTCGAAGCGATGGTGAAGGCAGCGATCGGCTGAAAATCGGACTCACACGACGGGACTGAAAATTGGAAACTGAGAACTGAAAACTGATAATTTGGAGCTGACGCCTTCGTGGTAGCTTCAAGCAGCCTTCGGGACCCAATTTACAATTTTCAGTCTCCAATTTTCAGTTTTCAATCCACACGGCTCACTACGCCCCCATGCTCACCAAACGCATCATCCCCTGTCTCGACGTCAAGGAAGGCCGTGTCGTCAAAGGCACGAAATTCCTGCAACTGCGTGACGCAGGTGATCCCGTGGAGTGCGCCCAGGTCTATAATGCCCAGGGTGCGGACGAGCTCGTCTTCCTCGACATCACCGCGAGCCATGAGGAGCGCAAAACGATGGTCGATGTCGTCGCACGCACCGCCGCGAGCTGCTTCATGCCTTTGACCGTCGGCGGCGGCATCCGCACCGTGGCCGACATGCGCGAGATGCTCCTCGCTGGCGCGGACAAGGTCGGCATCAACACCGCTGCGGTAAAGACTCCGCAGGTCATCGACGAGGCGGCGGAGGCCTTTGGTTGCCAGTGCCTCGTCGTCGCCATCGACGCGAAGCGCAACGAACGCGGCTCCTGGACCGTGTACACCCACGGTGGGCGGAATCCGACGGAGCTCGACGCCGTCGAGTGGGCCGCAGAGGTCTGCCGCCGCGGTGCCGGTGAGATTTTGCTCACCAGCATGGACGCAGATGGCACGAAAAACGGCTACGACATCGCCCTCACCCGTGCGGTGAGTGAGGCGGTGACCATCCCCGTCATCGCCAGCGGCGGCGCAGGCAAGGTCGATCACATGGTCGATGTGCTCCGTGATGGCAAAGCAGATGCCGTGCTCGCAGCGAGCATCTTCCACTTTGGCGAATACACCGTGGGCGATGTGAAGCGCTTCCTCGGTGAACATGGCGTCCCCGTGCGGCTGTGAGCAGCGCTCCGCTCGCAGACTCACACGAGCGCCACTATAGGCACCGGTAGCTCGACGGCGCTGGATTCCGCCGTCTGGAAAAAGCCCACCTCGCCAGTGCTCACATCATAGAGTGCACCGACGATGGCGATCTTGCCTTCGAGCACGAGCTTATTCAGCGTGCTGCTACGCTGGCGGATGGTGCGGATGGTCTGGATCACATTCAGGCGGGCGATCTCGTTCGTGTAGGCTGCTTTTTCGCCTGGGGCCCATTGATCGGGCTTCTTCAGCGTCGCAGGATTGATGGCCTGCTGGATTTCAGTGACCAGGCCGTCGAGATTGGCGCATGGCGTGGCTTCGCTGGCTTTCTTTGCCGCCGTGAGCAGATCCACCGCCGCATTCACTGCGCCGCAGCTCGTGTGGCCGAGCACCACCACCAGCTTCGAGCCGACGACAGCGCACGCGTATTCCAAACTGCCCAGCAGCTCGCTCGTCGCGATGTTCCCAGCCACGCGTGCACTGAAAATATCCCCCAGCCCGAGGTCAAAGACGACCTCTGCTGGCGCACGCGAGTCGATGCAACCCAGCACCGCCGCCATAGGAAACTGTCCACTCGCTGTGGCAGTGATCTGCCGGGTGTAATCACGCTCGATCTGCTGGCCAGTGAGGAAGCGCTTATTTCCAGCGCGGAGGATTTCCAGCACAGAGCTAGGCGTGAGGCCGCTCTGCACCTCACGGCTAGAGTAATCGACAAACTGCACATGATCCTCCCGGATGTTGTGCTCCTTCAGTCCGAGGAAGCCCACTTCCACGCCGTGCGCCTGAGAGGTCTTGTCACGGAAGTCGGTGATGAGGTCACGGATGTCTGGGTCGATGTAGTGAGTGTTTCGTGCGTCGATGAGCACGCGACCACCACGGGGCACCTCATGCAGCGTTTTTTCGATCGATGCCCGGTTCAGGAAGCTCACTTGATTCGCCAGCTCGATGCGCAGCACATCACCCGAAGCATGCTTTTCCACGATTCGGCGCAGTGGACGGCGCAGGTTGCTATGCAGGATGAAAAGGATGCTCATACCTAGGCCGATGAGCACCCCCGTGAGTAGATCCGTGAGCACGATGGCTGCGATGGTGATGGCAAAGGGCAAGAACTGCTGCCTCCCCTCATCCCACATCTGCTTAAAGAGCTTCGGGCTCGCCAGCTTGAAGCCTGTGACGATCAAAATGGCCGCCAGCGCAGCCAGTGGGATCTCATTGAGCCAGTGCGGCACCGTGACGACGCATCCGATGAGCAGGACACCGTGTAGAATCGCACTGAGCTTCGTCTTGCCATTCGCATTGATGTTCACCGAGGAGCGCACGATCACGCTCGTCATCGGCAGCCCGCCGATGAGTCCTGCGATCAGATTCCCCACGCCTTGAGCCACGAGCTCCCGGTTCGGCGGAGACTGGCGCTGATCCGGGTCGATCTTATCCACAGCCTCCAGATTCAGCAGGGTCTCCAGCGTGGCTACCAGCGCCACCGTGATGGCGGCTTTGAAGACGAGCGGATTGCTAAAATGCCCCCAGTCCGGGAACTGCAAAAAACCGACGAAGGCCCTAAAATCCGCCGCCACCGGCACCTGCACGAGGTGGGAGGCCCTCACCTCCCACGCATGGCCCATCTTACGCAGCATCAGATTGATCCCCACACCCACCAGCACCACGATCAGCGCAGAGGGCACTGGCAGTTTTTTGAGCACCTTCACCTTATCCCATAGCAAGAGCAGCAATACCGACACGATACCGATCATCGCCGCACCGGGCAGGATGTCCGAAAGCGTCGCCAGGATCTGCTTGAGGATCAAAATCAGGCCGATAGCCGCCAGCAGCCCTTTGATCACACTCATCGGAAAAAACGCCGCGATGAAGCCCAAACGGAAAGTGCCCATCAAAATCTGCATCACCCCAGCCATCGCCACTGCCGCCAAAAACGCCTCAAAATTGCCTAATGCAGCGATTTGTGCAGCCACGATAGCCGTGAGCCCCGCCGCAGGCCCACTCACGCTCTTGTGCGAGCCACTGAGGATGCCCACCGCGATCCCGC
Source organism: Verrucomicrobiaceae bacterium (assembly GCA_016713035.1). NCBI lineage: Bacteria > Pseudomonadati > Verrucomicrobiota > Verrucomicrobiia > Verrucomicrobiales > Verrucomicrobiaceae > Verrucomicrobiaceae bacterium. Next base: position 16,751 of record JADJPW010000012.1, on the reverse strand, counting down.
CGACGATCCCCGAGATCAGCCCAGAGAACAGCGGCGCATTCGAAGCCAGCGCAATACCGAGACACAGCGGCAGCGCCACGAGAGACACCGCGATGCTCGCGGTGATGTCCTTTGGGAGCGTGTAGGAGAGAGGTGCTTGGTTATGGGGCATGGTCCAGAGTTTGTCCCTGGATCATGCTTTGACGATTTCACTCTTTCAAAGCGTCAGTTCGAGTATTTCGAAGGTTTAAACTTTCGTTTTTGCAACTTCACGCGAGGCCATCCATCAGCGCACGGGCCACGACTAGGAGAAGAGCCAGATCGAAGAAGCGCTTCATGCCTTTGACTTCGGCGGGCAGGCCCAGAGCAGGGTGAGGCCGATGAGCAAGCAGCCCACGCTGTCCATCAGCGTCCACCACAGCGGCAGCGGGCATTGCATATCGATCGAAAGATAAGCGGGGCCTGCGATGACCATGATCCAGCCGCACATTCGCACGAGCGGCTGATAGCGCTCCAGGTCCCGCGAGATGACCCAGATCAGGGCGGCGATCACGACATAGGCGAATCCGGCATTGCCTGACAAATAGACAACGAGCGGCGTGATGGGTTGTTTGCCATAACCCATGAGCCACGCGAACTTCTGGAACGCGATCTCCGGCAGCAGCGCTCCTGGCAGGCCCGTGATGAGGATGAGCATCATGAGACGCAGCATCCAAAGCTGAAGGCGAGGTCTTGCGGTACGATCATTAGTCATAAATTTCGAGAAGAGTTCTCACCTCTCGATTACCGCGTCAATTTACTCGGCGCATCCGCTGCGATGGCGGCGCGGTAATTTGCCTGGGCACGGAAATATTCGGCTTGGGCTTCGACTTCGAGGACTTGGGAATCGAAGGTGGCTTGTTCGCGGATTTGGAGGGCGAGCAAATCGGTGGCACCTTGCTTCAGGCGCTCGTTTTCGGCTTTTTCGAGCTGGCGAGCGAGCTCGACATTTTTGCGAGTCATTTTGAGTGCGTCGTAAGCGGCGCTGACGGCGCTGTAGCTGTCACGCACGTCGGCGACGATGCGATCACGAGCGAATCGCTTGTCGTTGTGTAGTCGCTCGATGGTGGCGTTGGCGACGTCGATGCGGCCTTTGGCATCACGGCGTTGGAGAGGGAGTTTGAACTCGATCTTGGCTTCGATTTCATTTTGCTCCATGTCCTTGGGGCGGTTGCCACCGAAGATCTGTCCAGCCTCGACGCCGACATCGAGATTGGGGAGCATGTTGTTCTTGGCGAGGTTGCGGTCGATTTCGATTTTTTGTACGAGGAGCTCGATGCGGCGGATTTCGGGGCGGAAGACGGCCGCTTTGGCGATGTCGGCAGTGAGGCGGCTGTCATCGAGCGGTGGATGCGGCGGGAAGGCGGTGGGGATGCGGTCTCGCTTGGCGATGATGGGCTCGGCTTTTTCGCGGGTGCGGAAAAAGAGCGAGAGCTCGATGGCGGTGGCCTGAAAGCGCCGCAGGGCCTGCACGGTGGCGATTTCACGGCTGACGACGAGGCGCTGGTTGTCGATCTGGACGATGGGGGCGCTGGCTCCTTTTTTCACCTGCTCGGCGATGGCGCTGTCGCGGTCTTTGGCGATGCGAAAGAGCTCCTCGGTCAAGGCGAGGCGCTGACCGGCGGCGAGCCAGTTGTAGTAGCTGATGGTGGCCGCGCGGATGAAGTCGAGGTATTGGCGCAGGATGATGGGATCTGCGAGTTCTTGGTCGATCTGGGCCTGCCACAGGGAGGCGCGGCGTCGGTCGATGGTGCCGTCACGCAGCAGCGGGATGCGAAAGCCGAGGACGCCTTCGCCATCGACTCCGGTGCGGTCTTTGTTGTAGTTCGGGAGGAAGCCGCTGCTCAAGCGGTAGCCGCCATACACGCTGCCGCCCCAGAAGGGCAGCGGCTGCTCGACCATGGCGTAGCCGGTTTGGCCATCGTAGTATCCGGCGAGGTTCATGGTGCCGCCGGCATTGAGATTGAGGTCAAAAGCGCCCATCGCCTGCCGCACACGGCCATTGGCGATGTCCTGCTCGATCAAGGCGGCGAGGTAAGGCGGGTATTGAGTTTGGACGGAAGCGAGGACTTCCGGCAGGAGGAGGGCTTTGGGCTTTTCGGCAGCCCTAAGGATTGAAAACTGAGAACTGAAAACTGAAAATTGGAAAATGACGATCCAGGCCGCGAAGCGGCAACTGAGAACCGAGAACTGAGAACCGGGAACTGATTTCATTTCTTCGTGGGGTCGAGTTTGCCGTCTTTGTCACTGACGACAGGTGGGAAGCCGTTGATTTGACGCCAGAGTTCAAACCAGAGAGGTACTTCGTTGAGCATGATCCACGCATTGGCGCGGGCTCCTTGGCGCAGCCAGCGGTCTTTGTCGGGCCAGCCGACAGTGACGGGGCCTCTGCCATCTCCGCGATCGACGATGTCGTCATTGGGGCCGAGGACGACGCGGAATTTCCCAGTGCCATCATCGGTGGCATCGACGAAGACGACTTCTCCGCCAAAGGTGCCGATGGCGAGCTGCGGCCAGCCGATCATCTGCACGGCGGGCCAGCCTTCAAAGGCGATGCGCACGGGACTGCCTGGCAGGCCATCTTTGCGTGGATGGATGAGTGGCATGTCATTGCCATCGACCATGATCTCGACAAAACGGCTGTCGGTTTCTGGTATGATGACGCAGATGAGCGAGCCGGGTCGCAGGTAGGTGCCATCTGTGGCGGCGACGTTTAGCACGATGCCATCGCGCGGCGATTCGACGACTTGGCGGAGGTTTTGATTGATCTGGATGTCGATGGCGGAGAGATCGCGCTCGGCGGTGGCTACCTCGCTCAAGGCGGTGCCTTTTGAGGCATGCGTGGAGGCGATGCTGGCATCGAAATCGTTGCTGGTGCGCTTCAGAGCGGCCTCGGCGGACTTCAGCTCGGCGATGGTGGAGTCGCGAGAGAGCGTGGCAAGCTCGAAATTCCGCTGCGATTCGAGTTTCTTCTCAAAGAGGTCTTTTGTGCGGTTGTAATTCAACTGCGAGGTCTCTGCGGCGATCTTCGCTGCGGCGACACGCTGCTGTGCACCGTCGATAGCCTGGGCCTTGGCGAGTTCCTGCTGGGTGATCTGCGCGGTGAGCGACTCGACGCGGCCATGCGCAAAGTCGCGGCGGCTTTCGATGGCCTCGCGCTGTGCTTTGAGGTTGTTGAGGAGATTTGGGTCGTTGTCTTGGATCTCGATGATGAGCTCGCCTTTTTTCACTTTCTGGCCTTCGACGACGTGGAGGTGCTTCACCCGTCCGGAGACCTGCGCTTCGATATTGATGCGCCGATCGAGCGGATTGAAGGCGATGACTCGCCCCGCGCCGGATACGAACTGCCGCCATGGTAAAAACAGGATGCCGATGACGATTGAGATGAATCCCAGCACCAGCAGGCGGCTGAAGATGCGCGTGAACTTGGCGCTGCCAGCGAGCGAGAGGGCGGGGAGCGGTGGGGTGGTGGCGAGTGTCATTTCAGAAGAAGAGAGAAGATAGAGGATAGTAGTGAGAGTGGTGAGAGTGTTGAGTGGATTGGATTCTATCCTCTCTCATCTATCCTCTCCCTTCTCATTCACGGGATGACTTCCGTCCGTCAGATGACAAGGTGCCAGCTCGATGATCTGATCGCAGTGCTGTGTGACCTGGTGATCACGCGTGGCGAGGATGACAGTCCAGGTGAGAGATGGGTCGAGGATGGCGGTCTGGAGGAGGTGGAAGGACTCATCGTCGAGGCTGTCGAAGAGCTCATCGATCAAAAGAAGGCGTGGACGCTGCACGAGAGCGCGGGCGAGTAGGAGGCGGGTGCGTTGATTGCCGCTGAGTGGTGCGCCACCGACCTTCAGGCGGAGATTGAGCCCCTCGGGGCGATGCAGCAGCACATCGAGCAAGCCCACCCGCTCTAGCGCCTGGCGGATTTCATCCAGACCGACATCGACGCGGCCGAGGCGGAGATTTTCGATGATGGAGCCATCCACGATCTCATCGCGGCGCAGCAGCATGACGCTCTCCCGCAGCGCCTCCAGATACCAACTGCGCAGATCGAGCCCGTCGATGCTGACATGGCCCTCGGTGGGCTGGCGGAGGCCAAAGAGGATGTCGAGCAGCGAACTGGCCCCTGAGCCATGCGGGCCGACGATGGCCACGCGACTGCCTGCGGGGAGGGTGAAGGTTTTTTTCGCGAAAAGGGGCTCATGGTAGCCAAAGGAGAGCTCACAGCCGCGCACCTCCGCGCCGCCCTCGCGCTTGGTGGGTTGCTCACCGTCCTCGCGCTCGATTTCGAGGTCAAAGATGTGGCCCAGCTTGTCCATCGCGGCCATGGCGTCATACCAGGCTTCGAGCTTTTTGCCGGTCTTGGCCATCGCGGTCACGATGCTGCCCATGATGAGCTCTGAGGCGACGAGCTGGCCCAGGGTGATCTGCTGGCTGACGACGAGCCAGCCACCGAGGATGAGCAAAATCGCCGCAGCCGTGACGGAGAGCAGCAGCAGCGCCACGATCTGCCGCATGACGATGCGGAAGTGAGCGGAGCGCTTGTTCAAGTAGTCAGTGGCGAGCTGGTTCGCACGCTCACTGGCCATTTGATAGCCACCGGGCCCTTTGAAGGCGAAGGGGAAGGTCGCGATCTCTTCAAACCAGTTCACCACATCGTATTTCACGCGGGATTCTGCGATGCTGGTATTCACAGCGCCTTTGCCAAGCAGCCACATGCTCAATGCGATGAGCAGCAGCAGAATGACGACAAACATGAGCATCAGCGGATGATACAAGGCGAGCAACAGCATGCCGATGAGGCTGCCAAAGAGGAGATTCACTCCATCGAGCAGGAGCAGCGCTGTGCTCTTCTGCGCGGTGACGACATCTAGGAAGCGATTCACCAGCTCTGGCGCATGCACCTCATCCAGCGCCTCTGCTTTCACGCGTGGTAGCCGATACGCGAGGTCTGCCGCCGTACGGACAAAGATGCGGCGCTGGATGATGTCTGAGATGTAGTATTGAAAGCCGCTCACCACCGCCTGCAGGCCCAGCGCACCAAACAACGCCAGCGCGAGCACCACGATGGCCTGCACATACGGTCGCGATTGTCCGCCGAAGGCCAGATTGCTCACCACGGAGTCCACCGCGAGCGGTGCAGCAAGGTACAGGATGCCGGAAAAAACCGAGAAAATGAGCAGCGTGAGGATGTCCTGCCGTTCCGCTTTCAAGAGCCGGAAAAAGCGCCGCTCGGGGCTGACATGGTCGTGATGCTCGGGATCGGCGTGGATGCTCATCGCATGTGCAGGCCGCTCTGGATGCACCACACCGGCCTCGACGACCTCATTCACGCTCTGCAATCCCAGCATCCGCACCAATTCACTGCGCGAGATGCTGAGCCGATGCGTCGGATGATCCCCATCCGCGATGCGCAGACGAAACCAGCCCGCGAAGGTCACCACGACCCATTTTTTCTCCTTCGCGCTCCAAATGACCACCGGCAGATCCTGCCGCGCATGCCACAGAACCTCCGCCAGCGGCTGCCGCACGGGCGTGACCTTCATGTAAACCTCCGCCGCCGCCGAGATGAGCTGCGAGAGCGGATCCGCGTCCGCTTTCGCAGCATTTTGAATGGCTATCCTTGCTCGTTCATGGCCAAACTCGCTGCCGGTGATGGCAGCGAGCTGGGCCAGGGTGGCGATGCTGGGAGCGGATGCGTTTAGGGAAGGCATTGGGAGAGTCTTTTGCGTGCCAGATCTCAGCGCTGGCCATAGATGTCGATCCAGGCCAGCCCCGTTTTGGAGCCCGGTGGGTGGTAGTAGCGACGCCCGAGATATGCGCCATCCACCTCGGTCATGGAGCCACCGGAAGGATGGCTGGCGCGGGTGAGGACCGGCTTGCCATGGTAGGTGTCGGTGAGCGAAGGCACCGAGGGTCTCCCAGCGCAGGAGACGAGCGCTAGGCTGGAGAGTGAAAGCAAAATGAGAAGGTTTGTGTTCATGGTTGGTTGGGTTGGTTCTCTCAATCGCAGTCGCCGGATGGCGGCTACGAAGAAAAAATGCCGCCAGCCCCCACTTTGGCTATTTCGATGTTTCAAAACAGCGTTTCGGTATTATCGAAGTATCAGCCATGAACGAACCTCACCTCAATTACCACCACTTGCGCCTGTTTTGGGAAGTCGCCCGGGCTGGCAGCCTCCGCGCCGCCGCATCCCGCCTGCACCTGTCGCAGCCAACGATCAGTGCCCAGATCACGGCATTGGAAACCAGCCTGGGAGAGCAGCTCTTTGACCGCACGGGACGCGGATTGAAGCTCACGGCACAGGGACGGCTCGTGATGGAATGCGCGGCGGAGATTTTCTCCCTCGGCACGGAGATGGTGCGCTCGCTGCATGGCCAAGGTAGCGCCCGGAATCTGCGCCTGAACATCGGCATCACGGATTCGTTGCCGAAACTCGTCGCTTGGCGGCTCATTCGGCCTGCGGTGAAGGCGTTTCCGAATTTGCAGCTCTCCTGTGCGGAAGGTCATGCACAGGAGCTTCTCGGCTCGCTGGCGGCAGGCAGGTTGGATGTCGTTTTGTCAGATGAAGCCGCGCCTTCTTCGATGCCAGTGAAGGCCTTCAACCACCTGCTCGGTGAATCGCCCGTGGTTTTCTGCGCTGTGCCAGCGCTGGCCAAGAAGCTCACGAAAAACTTCCCCGCTTCACTCAAAGACGCCCCAGTGCTCCTTCCTGCCAGCCGCACGGCCTGGCGACATGAGCTGGATCGGTGGTTCGACTCCCACCGCATCCGTCCGCACATCGTGGCGGAGTTTGATGATGCCGCACTGATGAAAGTAGCGGCAGCGGATGGTTTGGGGCTGGCACCGATCGCCACATCAGTTTTAGAGGAGGCAGTGGGCCGCTACGGGCTGAAGCCAGTCGGTCGGCCTGTGCTTTGCAGATGTTCCTGCTACCTGATCATGCTGGAGCGAGCCATGCGGCACCCGGCCGTGTCGGTGATCGCAGGGGAGTCGAAACTGGTCATGAAGCCGTAGGCCGATGCTGCTGAGAACTTTTGTTGCACATGACGCACAAACTCCATTATCAAAGCGTAATTCTTAAATCCATATGAACATCTCCTCCTACGATCTGCTCGCTGCCTTCGCGTTCCCCACATCTCCCGAGTTGATCGAAGCGATTCCAATTATCATCTCACTAATCGTTATTGAGGGTTTGCTGAGCGTTGACAATGCACTCGCCATCGCGGCGATGGCGAGCCATCTACCGGGCAAGCAAAAGTATCAGGCACTCAAGTGGGGCATCGTCGGTGCCTATTTGTTCAGAGGCCTATGTCTGGCTTTCGCAGCCCTGGATCATCGAGAATCCCTGGCTAAAATCTGCGGCGCTGCTTACTTGGTTTACCTGATGAGCGAGCATTTTACGGGTGGCGGCGACGAAGACAATGACGGCAAGCCCGACGCGCCCAATCAACGTGGTTTCATCGCCACTATCGTCGCCATTGAGGTAATGGATCTCAGTTTGAGCGTTGATAACGTCGTTGCCGCTGTGGCGATGAGTCCAAAGCTCTGGGTGGTCTGTCTCGGTGTCTTTATTGGCATCCTGGCACTCAGGTTCGTGGCCGGTGCCTGCATCAAGTTGATCGAAAAATTCCCCATTCTGGCGGACACCGCTTTCCTGCTGATCGGCTATGTCGGCTTTATCCTGTGCTATGAGCTACTGAGTGATCCGCACAGTGGTTTTCAACTTCTCCCCGGCCCAGTCCATGTAAGCGCGGGCCAAAAGTTCATCGGTATTATCATCATTTTGGCGGTTTCGATCCTCTATTCCAAGTCTGGAGCCATGCAGAAGGCGCTGAGTCCGCTTTTCAAGCTGGCCTATGGCCCGATGAAACTTGTCGCCATCCTCGTCGGGCTCGTGCTGAAGATCATCCTGCTGCCCTTTAAGCTCATCATCGGTCTGTTCAAGAGCAAGCCTGCTGCTTCTACCGGTGAAGCGTAACGCATCTGAATTTCACCCCAGAATGCCATGCAACTAGACCGCTCCATTGTCATCGGACCCTTCGGGAAGATTGAAGTTCATGCGCACCCAGAAGGTGTAAGTGTGATCGCCCGTATCCGCATGAAACCGCAGGTGGAGAATGCGCAGACAGGGCTAGCGATAGATGGCTCGAATTCGATGTCGCAAACTCGGAGCGCACCTGCCGCCGATGTTCCGCAAGCCAGAGCATAATGTGATGCAGGTCGTGGCAGGCAGCATGGCGCAGATGCTAGCGGACTTCGACAGTGATGGAAATACCTCGGTTATTTATTGGGCCTGCGGAGTGGGCGGCGCTGCGATTGAAATCGTGGGGAGACATGGACTCAACCAAGGCACCAACATTCCCATTCACCGGGCCAAAGAAATTCGTACAGGGACGCGGCTGGCACCTGCGGTGAGCTATTTCATGGAGAAGTTCCCCAACGCTCCCTGGGGTATCTTTGTGATCGTCACGGACGGAAGGCTAGATGACTTGGAGGAAGTGAAGGAGCTGAGCCTGGAGATCGGACGCCAGATGGCGGCAGGCACACGGGGCTTCACGAAGTTTGTCCTCATCGGTCTCGGTGCCGAGGTGGATGTGGACCAAATGGGCGAGCTGGATGACATGGACTACGGCGGTCTGAAAACACCCGATGGCGAACAGGTGGACATCTGGGACGCCCGCAACGCGGCAGAGATGGATACGCTTGATAGCGTCTTTGACGAGTGCGTGGGAGAGAATAGCATCATTGCCCCTCGGCCGCCCTGTCAGACTCGACAGGAGACCAGTTAAAGTGCTGCAGAGCATCCTACACGGACGGGCTGCCAGCCTTGATCGAGTTCATATGCGCTCCGGCTCGACCGCTTTTGTCCTGAACATTCCTGGGGTGGGCACCTACACCCAGCCACTGGTTTAACTTTCCACATGAACCATGAGCGCGTCCCCACCTCCCCTCCCCGCTGCCAACAGGCAGATCCCGAACAACCAACTGCATGAGCTGTTCGGTGAAGTGAATGTGACAGCTCACGCGGACCGGCTGGATGTGTCGGCGACGATCCTGCTGGAGCCAAACAAAGAAGGTTCTCAGACCGGTGTGGCGCTCGATGGATCAGCCTCGATGCGCAAGGCACTCGGCCAGGGGCTGCGTATGCGGAGCATTATGACAAGTCCGTGGAGGGAGCGAATGCTGGCTTCCGGGAAGGCTTACATGCGTGATTACGATGGCATGAGCGTGGTGCAGTATCATCAAAACGGCTGGGATGAGCTGCTGAAACAGGGGCTTCTCGTGAAAGGAGCCAAACATGGTGGAGCCCATCGCACGAGAGGTCATTCCCTACTTGGCGGAAAAGATCGACGCGGATGGCGGCACCTCAGTGATTTATTGGGCATGTGGCGACAAGGGCGACCAGATCGAGGAAATGGGTGATCTGACTGCAGATCAAGCACGCAGCGCCAGCTATGCAGGCCCGCAGAACTGGGGTGAGCACACGCACTTACTGCCTGCACTGCGCTACTTCGTGGAGCGCTTCGCCGACGCGGAGTGGGGCTTCTATGTCTTCGTCACGGACGGGCGGTTGGATGACTTGGAGGCGGTGAAAAACTACACCGCTGATCTGTCGCGCCGAGTTGCTGCGGGGACTGCCAAACCGATCAAATGCGTGCTCATCGGCGTGGGTGAGCATGTGGATGAGGCGCAGATGGAGCAGCTCGATGACCTCCCGGACGCGTTAGGGGCTGGAGGTGGACATATGGGACCACAAGATCGCCTGCAATGCGTGATTTACGGGACATCTTCGCCGAGGTGGTGGATGAAAACGCGATGGTAGCACTCACGGGCCGTGTTTTTGATGATGCAGGTAATGTTGCCAAAACTTGGAACGACGGTGTGCCGACAATGCTGGTTTTCTCCCTGCCCGTGGGATCGAAAACCTTCACCCTTGAGGTGGCGGGACAGCGCATTGAGCAATCCATCAGCTAAGCAGACCGCGTGAACCATGGCTGCTGCATTCACATTCAAACTGGACGACGACATCCTGGGCGAGGCGCTGGAAGTCGAGCGGCAAAAGGAAGCTGAGTGCCAGAAGATCACGGCGGAAAAGGAGCGCGTGCTCGCCGAGGAGCAGGCTAGGCTGAGGGCGGAGGATGAAGCCCGCCAGGCCGAAGCAAAAGCCAAAGCAGATGCGCTGGCAGCGGCTGAGGCAAAGCGTCGGGACCAAGAGCGTGCCGCCGAGGAAGCGCGCATGAAAGCTGAAGCCGAGAAGCTGGCGAAAAAGCAGGCGAAGCGGCGCAAGCCGCGAAACAGCAAGCCGCCGAGCTGTGCGAATGGCGAAGCTGAAGAGGCAGAGGAAGAAGCCAAGAAAAAGGCCGCTGCTGAAAAGGCCAATGAGGAAGCGGCCAAGCAAGCAAAGCTTGCTGCCCTGCTCGCCGAGGCACCGACCAAGAAGACGCCGCCACCCCTACCCGCCAAGCCGCCGCCTTTTCCGGTGGCCGAGCAGCCGCAAGAGGCACCGGTCCAGACGCAGACTGCCACGAAGCCATCACCATGGGGCGGGACGGCGCTGAAGCCTGCCGCGCAGGCTCAGCAGACTCAACCCGCTACAGCCAAGCTGCCCAGCGCCGCTGTCTTTAAGGCAGCACCGCCTCCGGCGGCGGAATCCGCCAGCGAATTCCCTCCGCCTGCTCCCAAGAAGTCCGGGCTGCTGGGTGCCGCCTTCGCCAAACGCCCGGATGGCTCTACTTAAACACCCTTTAACCACCATGACTGCCCCTAGAACTCCGCACCCTCGCCGATGACTGTTTGAAATGGTATTGGGATCACGGTCACAAGCGTGAAGACCAGTATGAGGTGAGCCGCGGCTCCTGCCTGGACTCGCTTTATGCCGTGCATGATCGCGCGGCGGCCATTGAGCGATCAGGGCTAAATCCCCGGCCCTGCATGGCCTTGTGGGGGCCATCACAGACAGGCAAATCCACTCTGCTCTCCGGCTACCTGGATGTAGATGGTGATGAGTTGGGCCTGCAATCTGCCCTGACTTGGAGCCAAGCCGAGCCAGTGCGCTTCGGCGGTGAACTCAAGAGCGATGGCTCCAACATCGTCGTCAATCCCTACAACGGCGGCGCGGACGGCAGCGGCTGCATCTCGCGTTTCGTGATGACAGACGCAGTGCCAGACCCGGCCTTTCCAGTGGACATCACGCTTGCCACCGACACGCAGATTCTCCACGCACTGGCCGCTGGCTATGAGAGTGAATGTCAGCCGCGCAACAAGCAGGGGGAAGAAGTCTCCTGGGGCATGGATAACTTCCGCGCCTTGATGGAAAACGTAAAAGCTGCGGGACCACCTGACCGTGAGGGCTTCGAGTCCCTGCACCAGTTGGCGAACGTGCTGGACCTGCTCATCATGGCCGGCATCCGCCGCTATGCGAACCTCCAGAGCCGTGGCGGACGCTGCGGCCCATACTGTTGAATCACCCGCACTTGGCGAACAAGAAGGCGCTGCGGGAATTCACCCACGAACTGCTTTGGGACTCATGGCCCAGTCTCATTACTCCCTGTGTGATCGCCTCCAGACGAAGCGCACCCAGCTCATCAGTCTCTGGGGCGCGAGCGGCTGCACGCTACGCTGCTCCTGGCGGCTGGCCGCGCTGCTGCTCGACATTGACGCCTACAAGCACTACGCGAAGTCTGAGCGCGTGGTGATCAAAGCTTTCGTGGACAGCGTGGGCTTCCGCGTGGCGGCAGATGGCTCTGTCTCGTTGGGCGCGAGCTTGGATCGTCCGCTAGTGCAGGGTGGTGAGGATTTTGGCTTGTTTCAGGGACTCGTGTGGGAACTGCGGCTGCCGCTGCGGAGAGATGATGACCCAGCGCACCCGTCGTCGCTGCCTTCCTTGAAAAGGCGGACTTGATGGACTTCCCCGGCGTGAGTAATGAGCACGAGGCGCGAAAAGATCACCAACGACGTGTTGGCCGCTGATCTCGTACGGGGACTCACCGAGGTGCTAAAACGTGGCAAAACGGCCTCCATCGCCGTCAGCCGAGCGGTAGAGCTGGACATCGATGGCTTCTCAATCCTCGCCCGTGCGGGTAAGCATCCCGGCCAGCCAAAGCAGCTCGTTTCCGGCATCCAAAGCTGGATGCGCGCCTATGGTCAAAAATGGCCGCCACAGGGCCGGGTGATGCCGCTGAACCTCGTCATCACCTTTTGCGCGAAGCTGGTGAATGATGCAGCGGCATTCGCAATGGTTTGGACTCCTACTTCAGCCTGTTCGCTAAGCTGGCCGACCTCGCCGATCCGTGTGGTCAATATGTTCACGACCACATATCCGTGGCTGATGGAAGGCAGCATCCATCCTTCATTCCCTGCTGCGAAAGTACAGGAGAAGGTGGCCGAAATTTTTGCAGACCGTGCCTTCATCGAACGCTTTGGCGACAACCGCGAATCCTTCGAGCAAATGGTGGCGAATGGCGGCACGGACTACCTTTTCAATGCCCTCACCACGCAGGCTGCGTCCAGCCGCCCGCCCAGCTCTGCTGGCCCAAAGGCTGCAGGGAGGCGAAAAACAGCGCCTCATCGAGTTAATCTCCCCATCTGCCTTCCAAAGACGCTGCGCAGGATGAGCGTAATCGTGCGCTAGATGCCTGGATGCGCGGCATCGGCGAACGACTCAGCGAGAAGCCCAGGAAGATCACGACTATGACCGCGCGGCGAACCTGAGCCGCCTGCTGCGCCGCTTCCTGAACATCGACCCCGAGGAGCTGGAGGTGCCGCCCAATGCCATTTCGCGGCGTGCGAATCTGCGGAGCTTCGTCGATAAGCAATTCCGCACCTGGCGTGCCAGCCGGGCGGCGGCAACGCATGTGGCGGGATTCGGCTCAGGATGCCACTCATGCGCAGCGCGTCCTCGCCGCTCTCGTGGAGGCGGCAAATGTGGAGGAGGTGGTGCGCTTCTTCCGCGATAACATGGGCACGCTGAGCGGCAGACGCGAGGCGCAGGACTGCCGCCGCTTTGCCGTGAAAATGAGCCGCGAGCCTGCTGGAGCAATCCGGCGGATGCCGCACCTCATGGAGTGGATAATGAAATCACCCAGCGCCTGGAACTGCTGCGCCAGTTCGCCCAGGCGGAGGACGAGCAGAAGTATGACCCGGAGGCATCACCGCATTACGTCAGCATCATCAAGCCGCTGCTCGCCCGTCTGGAGACCATCAAGAGCTTCCAGGCTGGAAATCGCGTGCCGCAGGCTGGGGATGCGGCCTGGATGCGCTCATCGCCCCTGTCTTAAAGCCTGAAAAATCATCCACTACCAATGCACTCGGCTCTGGAGAGCCAAACTACTCACCCTCCGCACGCCATGCCAGATCAAGAAGCACCCATCACCGAGATCAAGGTATTCGCCGAGAGCGGGCACCATTACTCCCTTCCTGCCGTTCAGCCTGGAGCTGCTGCGGGCGCATTCCACCCTGCGCACCATTTGCGAGCAGGAGCGTGTGCCGTGGACAAATATCTCCCACACTTGGCTGCGGGGTCGCTTTGGCATGAATGAGGGCCAGCATGGCATGTGGGTCTCTCTGGAAAGTAATCTGGAGACATTCAGCGTGGCTCGATCTACGAACCCAAACGCGACTACCACGCCCAGAGGCTGGGCAGCACGGCGCGGAGAACCCGCCCCTATGCGGCCACGGACCCGACACGCCTGCCAGATGATGTGGAGAGCATCCCCATCAGAGCCTGGGCTAGGCAGCGAAAAAGTCACCGTGGCCGTGCTGAATGTCGTATGGAAGAAACCGTCTGGAGAGCCGCGTGAGGTGGACTTGATCGTCGATTTCGGCAAACACCTTACTGTCGTGCTGGCGCTGGAGCATAACTTCGCCCAGGCGGGCAAGCTGAGCACGCTTTGCCACAGCATCCGCTTCATCAAGCGCGGCGCGGACTACATCGATTTTGTGGGCGGCAAGCAGGACGACACCTGCTCCATCGTGGACTCATGGTTCATCCTGCATGAGCCGATGTTTGCCGACTATGAGCCGCCGCGTGTCGGCTTCACGCCTACCACGGAGATTCACAAAACGGAAAAGCAGGTCAAAGATGGGATGCTGAGCAAGACACGCGTGGAGACGCACACGCTGGCACCCAACGTGTGCCGCAGATGTTGTGGAGATGTCTCCGTCGTCATGGGGGACAGTGCGCGTGAAATTTTGGCGAACCTAAACCTCAACGAAGGTGGCAACTACACGCTCAGTTCACCGAAGCGCTACGCCTGGGATAAAAGACTCGCTCGACGTCGAGCACCGCGAGTGGTGGACGATGGTTCATAATCGCTGGAACCCGCAATCACGCCGCCCTACGGAGCTGCCAAAGCTCGCCGGCTCCATGCTGCGCTTCCTGCCGCTCGATGGACACGACTGGGACATCAACAGCCCGCCTAACGAAGACGCAGATTACTCCAAGCGCCCCACACCCGCCCCTGACCGCCCCAGCTATCCGCGAGCGGATGCCATGACATGGGCAGCGCTCGCCATCCTGGAGCAGTCCGTGCGGCAGATCACTTCCGAAAGCAATGGCGGGCGGCCAATGGTGAATTCGTCCCGCGCCGCCTGCGCCGTGTGCTGGTGACCTTCCCCTCCGGCTGGTCCACGCGGGAGATCAATGACTACCGCGCCAAGTGGCAAAAAGGCGGTCGATATTTTCACCCCTCGCTCATCTACGAGATCGGCGACTCGTCACGAGGGCGGCAGCCGACCGGAGCTGATCATGGATCTCGATGAGGCCGTGGCCTCGCAGCTCCCCATCATCTGGCGAGATCGTGCGGCTTGGACAATAGGGCGAGAACTGGATCGGAGCTATTCGGGCGCGGTAAAGCACCGAGGCCCGAGTCCGGGTCATGACCGTGGATATCGGCGGCGGCACCACGGACATCTCCATCATCGAGTATCGTGATCTACTCATGGGTAAGGGAGTCGAGTGGAGGCCAGCTACTGTCCCGCGACTCCAGCACCATCGCGGGGATACTTTGGCGAAGGAGATCGTGGAAGCCGTGCTACTCCCAGCTCTCGGCACGCGTTTTTAGGTGACGATGAGCAGATGAGTAAGTTTGAGGACATCTTCAGAAGTGCCCTCAAAAGACGGCTCATCAAGCCCGCTGGTCACGCATCGTGAAGCTGGTCTTCATGCCCATCGTGCGTCAGTGGCTGAAAGATTTATCCGAAGGGCGGGATACCTCCGCTGATGGCACGAGCCTGGTCCCTGACCGCATCATGGGTGCGGGAAAGCCGCCTCGTGGACTCTGGCGCACTCCAGGAGTTCAACGACATGTGCCGCGCCGTTTTGGAAGTCGAGGTCATGCCCGAGCAAGACCCCATCTTCCACGATGCGGAGCGCCTGAGGAACTGCATCGACCTCGTCTTCCGCCCGCTCGTGCAGTCCTTGGCG
The DNA here is from genome assembly GCA_016713035.1 of Verrucomicrobiaceae bacterium. Classification (NCBI taxonomy): domain Bacteria; kingdom Pseudomonadati; phylum Verrucomicrobiota; class Verrucomicrobiia; order Verrucomicrobiales; family Verrucomicrobiaceae; species Verrucomicrobiaceae bacterium. The sequence continues at coordinate 1,309 of JADJPW010000012.1, read as the reverse complement.
AAATACGTCACCGCCTTGGCGTGGACCTCATCACGCTCCAGCGGCAAGCCCTCCGAACTGCCGCAAGTAAAGGCTCTCCTGGAGGACTCCCCCCGTGCTGCCCCAGCGCGTGCTTCAGGCGAAAACTATCCAGCGGGTGATTGATACCCGATGAGTTCCAACACCACCATCAACGACGCCAAAACCGTCACTGCCGTGGGAGCCGCGCTGTATCAGGCCATCCAGCACGGCCTCGTGAGTGACTGGAGCATCAAGCGCGTCGGCAACGGCCAACCCTTCCCGTTTTACTGGGGCGCGATGCCCGGAAAAGCCATGCCGTGGAAGTTTGATCCGCTGTATCTGACCCCTACCTCAGCAAGCAGCCCGCAGATGGCACCGTCCCCGGCAAAGACAAAGTGACCGTGCCCATGCAAGTCGGCACTCGCATTGGTAGAAAAATCCTTCCCCCTCCGCCGCCAAACCGGAGCAAATCTACAAACTGCGCTGGAAGGACCGCAAAGCCGCGCAAGCGGGAGCTACGCTATCGCCGCCACAGTGATCGTTACCCTGGAGCGTGAAGAAGACCCGACCAGCCTGCGCATGACCCATCCCACCACGCGCGACGGCAAGAGCCTCGATGGCTGGCTGGAACTCCAACTCTGCACGCCCCGGAAGACGAAGACTTCTGGGTGGACTCCGGGCGCTTCGATGTCGCCTGGCCCGAACATGCCGCCGCCTGAACACGCCGATCATTTTCCCATGGAAAACACCCTTCAGACCGCCTTCGAGAGTTGCTCTACCAGCTCACCAAAGTTCCAGGCCAAATCAAGCAAGAGGTCGTGGCGCTGCTGGCGGTGCAGACGCCGCCAGCGCCGCCCGTGGCATCCATTCCCATGCCGCCATCGGCACCTTCTCCGGACGTGGCAAAAAGCGGAGGAAGACCTCACCCAGCTCTGGCAGCAGATCGAGCAGGCAAAAAGCCGAACTCGGGCGGCTCACTGCTGCCAATGACGAGCAGGCGGCTGATTTGGAGAAATGGAGTAATGACATCGCCAAAGCCAGCGGCAGCAGCATTATAGACTCACAGCAGAGGGCTACTGCCGCAGGTGCAAATCCACCCCGACTCAAGAGGAGCAGAGCCAGATCCTGGCCTGCCGCGCCCAATATGAAGCCGTCATCGAGCAGGCGGGCATCGTGCAGAGAGAGCTGGATGCGCGGGAGCAAAACGTCAGCGCCAATGAAGCCGCACTCACCCAGCGCGAGCAGATCGTCAATGAACGCGCCGCCTGACCTGGATGGCACTCGTTACTGGCTGGAGAGCCTGTTGCCC
>JADJPW010000011.1 GCA_016713035.1 Verrucomicrobiaceae bacterium | reverse complement strand
GACGGCATCGGCGATGCCGTGATCGTCAATGGTGAGGAAGCACCCGGTCAGAGCTTCCGCATCAGCTGGCAAGATCCTCCCAAGCCGCCGGCGTCCGCATCTTCAAGACTGACTACGTCGCCTGCCCCCCAGCCGGGCGCACGCTTTTCAATCTGCAAACCACCACGCAAAAAAATCCGCGCTCTCCACGGGCCACCTCAAAGGCGGATAGCATCGCCGCCATGGGCTGCATCGGGTCAATGGCCCTGGGGTGAAATGGCCGATGCAGACTTCGGCTACGTCGGCGGAGCTCCCGGCAAGATCACTCCCAGTCGGCAAGACCGCCAGTGTAGCTCAATATCTCTGAGGGGGAAAGCCGTCGAGCGCCTCATCGACCTTTATTCATTCCAAGAACACGGCCGCTGGTTTGATGCCCCGCCGCCTGATCCCTGTCCGCCCACACCCCTGAATCCACTCAACACCACTACATACACCCCATGCGCCGCACCATCATCACCCTCTGTTCTCACCACTGCCGCCGTTGTTGCAGACACACCACGCCTGCCCAGAGCGCCCTCCAAGCCCATCGCGGTGGGAAGAAAGAACCGCTTTCTCGAGGATGCATTTTCCGCCTCCACACCGGCTAAGCCCTGGCACCGCGTCGACACCTTCACCTTTTGAAACGGCGGTTCCAAAGGCAACCAGACGCGGGTGGTGGGACAGCACTGCACCGGATGGCAAAGTCATTAAAGCCCATGCCGCCGTCCACGGCTTAGAAATCCTTCGAATTCACCTGACAGCATCGTCGAACGCCGCACCTCCCGATGGAGCGACGATGATGACGCGGAGTTCGATGACCTGAAATCTCACTGTCGCCGCCACTACGGCCAGATCTGCCGTGCACAGGTCCGCCTCAATGGCATCAACCATCATTGACGAAAAAGATGGCAACATGCGCAATGACATCTACTAGATGAAAAAAAGACCCCGCCAAGAAAGTGGAAGTGGCCAAACTCCTCACCGGACGCCAAGCCACCTTCCCCGCAAAGCTGGAAACGTGGTAAATGGTAGAACCCTGCTCGTCGTGAAACTTATCGGTGATGCGATGCGGTGAGCATCGACGGTAAGTCCATGGCCTATTTGCAGTCCTTTTCGGGCATCGCCTACGCCACCAAATCGAAGATCGAACTCGGCGGCAGGCAAAACAGGCAGCTTTGACGATCCGTAAGGTGCGGAAGAATCGGCCAGGCAGCAGTGAGTTGCCGACGCAATCACCGGCCTAGTCCAGACAACTCGTAGTGCGAATTCGATTCTCTGCTGAAGGGCTCCGTTGACAGCGAGTTGCCCTCCCGCACAGAGGTGAGTGCGATGTCTCCTTTTCGTCTCTTTACTGCTCTTTTCCGCTCTTGTAGCACTGTTGCTAACCGTGCTCGTATTTGCGCCTGCTCCTCCTCGGTCACAGGTCCTGGCGGGAAGATCACCAAGGTGAAGCGTACCACCTCCAAGCAGGAGTGCCCGCAGCGACCCAGGTGCAGGCAGTGAATTTCGAGCGAGCACTTCCTCTCTACGGCGCGGTGACGGCGGAGCAGATCAAGAACCGCTTCGGCCACTACTACACCATCTTCTGGAAGCTCTGCCAGACCGCACTGGCCCGGTGGGAGTGTGCGCTTTGACTACCGCTTGGCGGACGCTGGCTGAAAAATTCTCCAAAGAAGTCGTCGTCGAAGATGTGCGCCGTGCGAACATCACTGAGTTAGCGGTAAATGGTGCGGAATACCAAAAAAAATGGCCGCGTGACGATGTGGAAGGTCTCCATTCTGCGCGGCAAAGGAGAACTCGTGAGTCAAAAATCTTTCTCTGGAATTAATCCCTGTCCTCTCCGATCACCCCCCACCCCACTATGCCCGCTGCCGCCTCACGTATCCTCGTCGGAATGATCGGAAGGTCTTCAGGTGCGAGTGGATGGCAAAGGCACCTTCCCAAAACAGCGTGCAGGCAAAAGTGCGCTGCTGAGCATGCTGGCACGAGGTGTGCGTGACCTCGTCGTCGATCTGGAGCGCTGCCCGATGATGGACAGCACCTTTCTGGTGCTGACGCAGGTATCCCTGAAAGTGAAACAAACTGGCGCAGAGGGCACCTTCAGCGTGCTGAACGCGAACCAGCGGAATGTCCAACTGCTCACCAGTCTAGGGCTCAATCACATCCTGGAGCTCGATACCGAAGGGAAGCTCTGGTTGGCCGAGCGCGAGCAGGCAGGCACTGCGCTAAAACTGTGCGAAGAGGCTGAAGCCAGCGGCTGCAAAGAGGAGCAGGCACAGCACATCCTGGATGCGCATCAGACGCTCTCTAGCCTGAGCACGGAAAATGAGTGCCGCTTCCGTGATGTGATCGACTTTCTTGAAAAGGAACTGGTGGCAGCGGGCCCACAGAGCTGATGAAGCTCAGCCCGCAGGATCACTTCTGCTGCGGGGTATCCATCGTCATGTAAGTGCGGCCTTTGCGCTCTCCATTGAATGGATTGTAAGTCTCGATCTTCATTTCCTTCAGCGCAGTGGGCCCCACGGCCCATCCGGGCCCTTTGATTTTCTGGACCTTGGTGACCTCAAAGCGCTTCACGAGCTTTCCATTGCGGTCGGAGGCTTCCATTTTGGCGGCACCGCCACTGCCCTGGTGGACGTAGATGTCCACGGTGTGATAGGGCCTTCCACGATGGGATTGGAGACTCGGACGAGCCAGCATTTCTGCAAACTGACACGTTTTTCACCGAGGAGCTGCGGTTTCGGCCAATAGAGGAATTTCAGCGAGAGATCGAGATAGTTCAGGGACATGCCGCGGATGTAGTCGGCATGCTTGGAGGCCGGGACGACCTGGCTGCCGCCTGCTTTCACCTCGTAGAGCACGGCGGGGCGGGGATTCATATCCAGGTGGATGATCTGGCCTGGATTGGCAAAGCGGAAGCGCATCACACGCTTCTCCATGGTGAGTTCCATCGATTCTTGTCGGCCTGTGGCATCATCACGCAGGGCACCGGTCATTCTATGATTTTGCAGGGCATAACTGAGCTGAACGATTTCGAGAATTTCCTCTGCGGTCTTGGGTTTGGCATCCTCCGCATGGATGGAAGCAGGGATGATGACGGAGAGTAGGGAGATGAGAAGCAGCGAGCGTTTCATGAGAGTGACAAGTTGAAGAGCGGCACTTTGACAGGCGACGTGGAGACTCTATTCAATGGGCATACACACCATGCAGCGCCAGCGCTTTCTATTCATCGGACTCGGTCTGCTCACGCTCTGGCGCTGGGCGCTGTTGCCGACGGTGGAACTCTCGCCGCAGGAGGCCTTTGCGGCGCTGAGTGCAGGGCGCGGCTGGCCTGCGTGGACGGATGGCGGCGGGGTGCTCGTGTCACTGCTAGCGCGGGCTGGTGCGGCGGTCTTCGGCATGAATGAGTTCGGAGTGCGCTGTGCGGCGCCGTTGCTGGCGCTGCTGGCATCCCTGGCGGTGTGGCGTTTCGCCCGTGGCCTCTTTGATCCGATGGTGGCGGGCTGGGCTGTCGTGGCGCTGAATGTGCTGCCCGCCTTTAATCTGGCCGCGCTTACGCTGACGCCGGGCACGCTGATGTTTTTCTTCACCGCCATGGCGCTGCTATGCCTGCGGATGGCCCTGCTGCATGCGCATCCGCTGCATTGGGGCTGGTGGGCCGTGGGTGCATGCGCAGCGGGCGCGGCACTGACAGCGCCGCCTGGCCTGGGACTGCTGCTCGGCATCGTCTGCGCACTGGCATGGCCCAAGCGGCTGCGCCATCACCTGCGATTCCCTGGATTTTGGATCATCACGGCGTTTTGGAGTGCGGCGGTGACATTCTGGCTACTTGCCCAGTGGCGCAATGGCTGGCCGGTGCTGGAAAACGCGGCCCTGTGGCCAGTCGTGGCTGTAGCGCCGAATTTTCTACGCTGGGTGGTGATGGCGTCACCGCTGATCCTGATGCTGCTCGTGCTGCTCACGCGGCAGGTGGCACCCCAGCTCGTGCTGGCAGGTATGCGGGCGCTGCCCCTGGGCTGTCTGCTGCCGATGGCGCTGCTGGATCTACTCTATGGACCACGCTTGGCCTGGCCGGACACGGGTAGTGCGGCGTGGCTAGTGCCTGCGGCGGTGGTGCTGGCGCATCAGGCGGCAGTCTTTGGAGCGCTGCCAGTGGAGCAAAAAATCAGCCTCCGCACGACCGCGCTCGTGCTCGCCGGGCTACAAAGCGTGCTCCTCATCCGAAGTGATCTGCCGCGCACACTCGGCCTGGGCTGGGATTTGGCCCCACGCATGGCGGCGCAGACGGATTGGGCGCGGTTTTTCAGCTCAGACCCGAATGCGGCCATGTACGGCTGGCGTGAGTCCGCGCGGCTTTTGGACACAGCGGTGGAAAAAGTGGCGCAGAGCCGCCAAGGCACGCCGAGCTTCATTATCGCGGGAAACGGCCTCCTCGCCGCTGCACTAGAGTTTTACCAAAAAGCCGGCCCCGGCGTGCTCCAGCCCACTTTGGCCTCTCCACGCGTCCATGCCCTCCAAGATGGCTCCTGGGGGCACCCGTATGCCTTTTTACCGCGCTACGATGCCGTACGGGACGGGAAAAGTGACTTCCGCAGCCAGGATGCCATCTTCATCACCGATGATCCAGCGGCGGCGGCCCCGCCCACCGCTCTGGCGAGGCATTTTGCTGGCTGGGAGCTGCTCTCCGTGGCCCGCGTGATGCATGCGGGCAATGAGGTGCGATGGCTGAAAATCTTTTCTTGCCACGACTATCGACCGCCCGATTTGTAGCGCCCTCGCATGCCCGAAAATCCCGCCATCTCCATCGTCGTCCCTCTTTATAATGAGGAGGGCAATGTGGCAGAGCTCCAGCGCCAGATCGACGCAGCTCTAACCGGGCGTGAGTACGAAATCGTCTTCGTCGATGATGGCAGCACGGACGCCACGCTCAAGAACATCCCCGGCGGTCCCCACGTGCGAGTGCTGCGTCTGGAAAAAAATAGCGGCCAGAGTGCCGCCATGCACGCCGGCATCCACCAAGCACGCGGCGAAATCATCGCCACACTCGATGGCGATCTACAAAACGACCCCGCAGACATCCCCGCCATGCTCACCATGCTCCAGCAGGGTTGGGACCTCGTCTGCGGCTACCGCGCACGGCGGAAGGACACCGCCTTCAAGCGCCTACAAAGCCGCATCGCCAATGCCGTGCGTGGCCGCTTCGTCGGAGACGGCGTGCGTGACACCGGCTGCACTCTCAAAATCATGCGCCGTGACTGCCGTGAGGCGCTGCTGCTCTTTAATGGCATGCACCGCTTCATCCCCGCCCTCATTCGCAACATGGGCTGGCGCGTCACCGAGATGCCCGTCAATCACCGCGCACGCGTCAGTGGCGTCAGCAAATACGGCTTCGGGAACCGTGCCCTGAGGGCCACCATGGACATGTTCGGCGTGCGCTGGCTCAATAGCCGCCGCACCCGTTACACCATCCAGGCCTGAGGCCCGCCTTTCTGGGGACGGCGTATTTCACGCTTGCCAAAAATGCTCCACTTCAGGCAGAATGGCGTTCTCATGCGCAGTCTCTTCCTCCCGCTCCTGCTGATTTTTAGTTTCATCAGCACCATACTCCCTGGGCAAGAAAACGCTCTCTGGCGAGCTGGCGCTGCCGCCGTGGACATCACACCAGACTACCCAGTGCGCCTCAGTGGCTATGGCAGCCGTACCACGGAGTATGAAAAAATCACCCAGCGCATCCAAGCCGCCGCACTGGTGCTCCAGTGGAAAGATGAGCCACCTGCCGCCATCATCACCGTCGATAACTGCGGCGTCCCCGCCACCCTCCGTGCCGAGGTGCTGCGCAGACTTGCCGCAGCGGGTAAAAACATCGCAGATGAGCGCCTCGCTCTACACTCCTCGCACACGCATTGCGCCCCCATGCTCGAAGGCGTGCTCACCAACCTCTTTGGCACCGATCTCAGCTCTGAGCACAGTGAGCACGTCCATCGCTACACCCAAGACCTCACGACCTGGATCGTCCAAGCCGTGACACAGGCATGGGAAAAACTAGAACCCGCACGCCTCGACCACAGCGAAGGCAAAGCCTACTTCGGCCTCAATCGCCGCCTGCGATCCAAAGATGGCACTCTACAAAACGCACCCAATTTCAACGGCCCCACAGACCGCTCCCTCCCACTGCTCCGCGTGCAAAGTGCCGACGGAAAGCGCCTCATCGCCACCCATGCCAGCTACGCCTGCCACTGCACCACTTACAGCACAAACACGATCCACGGCGACTGGGCTGGCAGTGCCCGTGTGGAAATGCAGGCACGCTTCCCCGGCAGTGTCTGCCTCATGGCCATCGGCTGTGGCGCAGACCAGAATCCCTATCCGCGTAATCAGCCCAGCCGTGCCGAGCAACACGGCACCAGCATCGCCCGCGAGCTCTCCACCCTCATCCACCGCCCCATGCAGACCGTCAGTGGCCCACTCACCTGCGCTACGCGTGAAATCCTTCTGCCCTATGACAAAGCACCCACCCAGCAAGAATGGGAAACCCATACCGCCGATAAAAACAAATGGATCGCACGCCACGCACGCATGCACCTAGCCATCCTAGCCAAAGGCGATAAAATCCCCTCTGCCCTACCCTACACCGTCCAGACATGGCAATATGGCCATGACCTACTCGTCATCAATCTACCTGGCGAAGTCGTCGTGGACTACAGCCTGCGCTTTAAACGCGAGTTCGACCCTGCACGCACCTGGGTGAATGCCTACACGAATGATGTGCCCTGCTACATCCCCTCCCAACGCGTCTGGGAAGAAGGCGGCTACGAAGGCGGCGGAGCCATGATCTACTACACCCGCCCGACACGCTTTGCCACCGGAGTGGAGGCACTCATCGCCAAAGCCGTACACGGCATCACACCGCCGAGCTTCCGAGTCAAAAAATGACCCTCGGCATCAGTGCAATCCAACCTTCAAGGCAGGATTTCTGTGACCACCTTCGTCTCCAGCTTCGGAGTCGTCGAAACGATGATACGGCGCTCCACTTTGCGCACGCCATTCACTTCGTAGAAACGCTCATTGAGCACTTTGCCATTGGATTTATCCGAGAGCGGCTGATTCGGCGACACCTTGCTTGGAGCGCATTGCAGTAGGCACATGGAGGCGAGGGCGAGGAAGAGAAATTTCATGATGGAGGAGCCACTTTTTGGTTGGCGGCACCTTCAGTCACTCGTGAGCAGCATTTCGTTGAAAATGCGCCGACAAATCATCACTCCTCTCTTGGCGCAGCCCCCGCCTAGATTGATTTACGGCCCTTTTTCACTGGTGCCGCCGCCTGGGGCGCAGATGGGGCCACCGCAGGCTCCTCAGCATGCTTCCGGGCCATCCGCTCCACCTCATGCGCGATCCACGGCATCAGCTCCAGATCAGGAGACTGCCCCGCCAAATGCACCAGCGTGGTCAGCGCATCCCGCATGCGGGTCATCTGACTCGCAGGACCGTGATGGCGGCTGCCTTTGCTACCCAGCGGAATATCCGAAGGCAGCAAAATGTCACTATTACACAGTGCACAGGCACGCTGGATCGTATTCTCCAGCTCACGCACATTCCCCGGCCAATCGTAAGCCTCCAGCATATCCAGCGCATCATCCGTAAAGCGCATCTGCGGCCCACGCCGCCGCGCCGAGAGCTTTTGCAGGAAAAACTCCGCCATCATCCTCACATCCTCACGCCGCTCCCGCAGCGGCGGGATGTGGATGCGCACCACATTCAGTCGATAAAACAAATCCTCACGGAAAGTGCCCTTCGCCACCTCGGCCTCCAGATTCTTATTCGTCGCAGCCAGCACCCGCACATCCGTCTTCAGCGTCTGATTGCCCCCCACACGGCTATACTCGCCCTCCTGCAGCACCCGCAGCAGCTTACTCTGCACCGCCAGTGGCATATCACCAATCTCATCGAGAAAAAGCGTCCCCCCATCACACTGCTCAAAACGGCCCACGCGTAAATTCGTCGCACCCGTAAAACTACCCTTCTCGTGACCGAAAATCTCACTCTCCAGCAAATTATCCGGAATCGCCGTCACATTAATCGCCACAAACTCCTTCTGCACCCGCGGGCTAAACTTATGAATCGCCCGCGCCACCAGCTCCTTCCCACAACCACTCTCCGCCGTAATCATCACCGGCGCATCCGAGCGAGACACACGGCCAATCAGCTTAAACACCTCCTGCATCGCCGCCGAGCGGCCAATAATCGTCTCCTGGATCGACTCCGTCGCCGCACCCGGCAGTTGCTCACGCGTCACCCGCCGTGTCTCGATCGCACTCAGCGCACTCTCCACCACCGCACGCAACTCATAAGGCAAGCGCTCCTTTGGCAGCACATCATACGCCCCATGCCGCATCGCCTCGATCACCTGTGACGTAGCCGCTGCATTGCTAAACAAAATCACCATCGCATGCGGATCAGTCTGCCGCAGTCTCTTCAGCAGCTCCACCCCACTCACCCCGCCCGAAAGGCGAATCTCCGCCAAAACTAAGTCCGGCCTCCTCTTTTGATAAGAAGCCAGAGTCTCCTCCGCACGCTCATGCGTCGTGATACTCACCCCCGGAGCCTTCAAATGCCCAGCCGCCCACGCGAGAAAGTCCGCGTCGGAATCGAGAATCAGGAGATGGCTATCAGAAAGGGCAGAATCAGTCATGCGCTCCCACACTAGGCCCTGAAACCAAGCATGGCAACGTCCTCACGTGCATCATCCGCCTTGAACACTCTCACTTTTCCCCGACAATCCGCCGCCCCATGAGCCGCCACCAACAGGACATCGACCTCCACGCCCTACCCACAGTGGCGGATCATGACGATGACGACCTCATCGACCGCGACGACCGCTGGCACGAGCACCAGCAGCAAAAGGAAGTCCAAAAAGCCGCCGCAGAAGCCGCCATCGCAGAACAACAGCCCATCCAGCCCGAGTCCTCCCACCCCGACGAACCCGAGCCTGAGCTTGAAATTGAACTCGAGGCCGCACCCGAGCCAGAATACGAAAATCCGCCCCAATCCCAAATCGAGCCCCAACTCGAAAAAATCCCCCAAATCCCCCAAACCGCCCCAGAGCCCGAAATCGACGAAAACCACGAAATCGTCATCCAAGCTCCCCCCAAGCTCCAAATTCAGCCCCCAGAGGTCAAATCCCCTCCCCCAAACCCCGAATCGCTCCCCGCAGACACTCACCCACTCGACGTCCCCAAACCACCCCCCGAGCCCGAACTCAGCGAAGAACAAAAAAAACACGTCTTCTGGCTCACCTGGAAAGAAAAAATCGGCGCCAACTCCCTCGCCGCCAGCATCATCATCCATTTCCTCCTCCTCGCCATCGGAGCCTTCATCACCGTCCGCCATGTGATGAACAAGCAAGTGGACTTCCTCCCCGGCGGCAACCCCGCCGGAGCCGCCGCCAGCAACGCCCTCGAACAACGCGTCAAACAAAAGCGCCAAACCTGGACCCGTAAACAACCCCCGCTCCGTCGCATCAGCGTCCAATCCATCGCCTCAGACATCCAGCTCCCTGAGATGCAGATGGACAACATCGACCTCTCCGACATGACCGACAAACTCGCCCTCGGCAACGTCGGAGCCATCACCGCAGGCCTCGGCGGCGGCGGACTCGGCGGTGCAGGCGGCGGCTTCGGAGCAGGCATCGGCCGCGGCGGTGCCTTCAACTTTCTCGGCCAGACCGCCTTCGGCAAACGCGTCGTCTTCGTCGTCGATGTCTCCGGCTCCATGGAAGCCGTCGGCGAAGGCGGCACCAGCCGCATCCAAGCACTCAAACGCGAGCTCGACAAAAGCCTCGCCAAAATTCCCGCCGGCACTTTTTACCAAATCCTCTGCTTCTCCGACTTCGCCTGGCCCCACAACATCGTCGATCCCTCCAAAGGCGACGCCTTCGAAAAATACCGTTGGCCCATCTCACCAGAAGACTGGAAAAGCGCCCGCATCCCCAGCTTCCCCTTCCTCCAAGCCACGCTTTTCAACATCAACGACAGCCGCAAAAACATCGCCCAAATGTCCACCAACGGCGGCACCAACTGGGGCTCCGGCATCCTCATGGCCCTCAAAGCCAATCCCCGCCCCGACATCATCTTCTTTATGACCGACGGCCAACGCGTCGATGAAATGGGCTGGATCGACATCATCACCCAGGAAAACCACCGCATGGGCAGCGGAGCCATCATACACACCAGCGTCATGATGGAAACCGATGCCGCTGCCGACATGGACCGCCTCGCCCGCTCCAACGGCGGCACCTTCAGCGTCGTCCTCAAAGACGGCACCGTCATGCGTGGCGACAAATACTTCAGCAAATAAGCCACCAGCCTCATTCACCCTGCAAATCCCGCAGCGCATGAACGTCGCCCTCCGCCTCGCGCATTCGCCGCGCCCCACTACGGCGAGTAGGGCCAAACAGACAGCGATTCTCGTTAAAAAACGCATTCACAAAGTCTTTCCCGCCAATCACCGCCCCCGCCGTGAAATGCCGCACCCTCGTGCGCACCAACTCACCCAGCGATAGCTTCCCCTTTTGCTCCAAAACTTCCTCGGCCTTTTCGCGCTTCACTCCACGCCGCGCCACCGCCTTCCCATCCCCCGTTTTCACCTCACGCCCAATCGAAAACAGCATCTGCCGATACCCCTCCCGCGCTCCACTCTTCACCCAGTCCGTCTCCGCCGCATCCCGCCCCGTCACACGACATATCCCCCGCTGGCACTCCTTATTACCTCCCAGCGCCTCAGCATACCCACACCACCGGTAATCCTTCGGATCACTCACCAGCCCACTCCTCACAGGGTTCAGATCAATATACGCCGCCATCGCCAATAGCGGGTTCCCTTTCCCCTCCACCAGCACACTCCGATAACGATCCATCCACAGCGTCCCCTTCCGCTTGTGCCGCTTGTTATACCAACGCGAAAACCGCTGCTTCACCTCCTTCACAAACACCGCCACATCACAAAACCGCCTTTTGAGCAGTCCCAACCGATGCTGGACCACCGCCTCCGAGCCCCGCTTCCGCAGTTCCGCAAACTCCTCCTGCAACTGCTCCACGAACACCTTGCTATACAGCACCCGCAGGTGCCGCATCAGCCGCTCCTCCCCCAGCGGCCCACCAAACTGCTCCTCCACCCACCTTTTCTGATCTGGCACCTCCACCAGCGCATGAAAGTGGTTCCCCATCACGCAATAGGTCAATAGCCGCACCCCACAAAACTCCGCCAGCCTCCAAAGCACCCTGCGCAGCGCCTCCTTCTCCACATCATCCCAAAACACCGCCCCACCGTAGGTGCGTGACATGATGTGGAAGCAATTCGTCTGCGCCTGAAACCCCTTCACTCGCCGCATCGACCTCCCCGCCTGGAGATAAGGCCCGGTCTTGGCATTCACCCCCACGAGTTGCTCTTCGAGCGGCAGCTCTCGGATCGAATCGACAGATAGGGGAGCGGAAGGGGTGGTCATGAGGTGGAGACGTTGGAAGTGGGCAATGCAGACTATAGTGCAAGGTTATCAGCGGCAATAACATATGCAACTTTTAACCTGGCTACTTATCAAATGGAGCATGGATGAGCTGCACGGGAGATGTTGCCGCAGGTCGAGAACCCAAGATTGATCCCACTAGCGGAAGTAGCTGGAGCCTCCGCGATTCGGGCTTGATGTGCTTCTACTCGTCAAGCGGCACGGGCGATCTCTCTGTTAAAGGCTTGGTGGAGGTCTGGGAGAAGGACTATCAGACCAGCCCGCCAAAAGAGCTTTGGAGACTGCGGTGGAAACTGGCGCAAACCTATCTTGAGAAGGTGGTCGAAGTGGAGGCAGAGCCTGATTGAGTCCGCCTCTGCGTGAATAGTTAGCCTGGCTACTTATTCAGGCCTCTCCACGTGCGCGATGCAGTTTCGCCACCAGTTCGGCGCGTCGCGCGCGATGCCGTTCCTGCGCCTGCTCGAGTTCCGCGCCCTTGGACATGTTCATCACCGCCGCTACCAGCGCGAAAATACCCATGCCGACTGGCACCAAGGCGAAAATGCCTGGGCCTGGCATTTGGGAGGCGAAAAAGCTCATTCCAAAGCACACGCAGGCAAAAAAGATCGCAAACGCGAGCCCGAACATCGAGCTGCTCGGCCGCTGCGGCCCGTTTTTGCCGTGAATCATGTAACCTGCTTCCGTCTGCGACCATTCGCGGTCCACACGCTCGATCTCATTTTGCAATTCGATCACCTCCAGGCTCTCCGCCATGCGTCCGGTGTTCTCCGCGATCTTCGCGACTTCCTCCGTGAAGATGGATGAGTCCGTGCGCTTCACCTCCAGATTGCTCTGGCAGAACTGGCAGGTGACGAAGCGCGTGCTTTCCGAGACAGACAGCGGCGCTCCGCAGTGGTTGCAGCGAACGGAGAGTGTTTCCATGCGTCGTAGGCTATCTTCGCCTCTTTGCAAATGCAACGCCCGCGTTTGAGGGCCTTCCACTTCCGAGTTAGTAATTAGTAGCCAGGTCTTGAACCTGGGCCGGGTTGGAAGGGAAATTATCGAGGTGAAAGTGAACCACGGATAGGACTGATACGACGGATTGAACAGATACGATGAATGAAAGCAAATGAGCCAACTGCTCGGCCACAATCCATTGCAGGGGCATTCCTGAGCGGTGCAGTGCATCGGTGGAATCCGTTTCATCCGTTCCATCCGTGGTTGCCTCTCCGATCCCGCGCAACCGCTAACAGGGAACATTTCGTTTACCCGATTATTTGCTGCTAGGCCATGTGACTCCTGATCACTTGCCAAGGCTGCCGGAACACGCGAAGCCACACACGCATGATCTCCCGCGTCTTCATTGTCCTTGCTGTTCTGTTGGTGCCCCTCTGCCTTGGGCATGCGCAGGCTCCCACGCACGCAAACGTGCCTTACGGGCCACATGAGAAACAGAAGCTGGATTTCTGGCAAGCGAAGTCGGATTGGGCAACGGCACCGCTCTTGTTCTTTGTACATGGCGGTGGGTGGATGACGGGGGATAAGGCAAATCCTGACTTTCTGGCGAAATGCCTCGAAAACGGCATCTCGGTGGTGTCCATCAACTACCGGCTCATCCAGGATGCGCAGGCGGCGAAGATCGATCCGCCAGTGAAGGCCTGTTTGGATGATTCGGCGCGGGCGTTGCAGTTCGTGCGGAGCCAGACGGACGTGTGGAAGATCGACAAGGAGCGCATCGGGGGCTGCGGCGGCTCAGCGGGCGGCTTCACAGTGCTGTGGCTGGCCTTTTCACCGGACATGGCGGACGCGAAGAGCACGGACGCGGTGGCGCGTGAATCGACACGGCTGCGCTGCGTGATGGCCTTTGTGCCGCAGACGACGCTAATAAGTAGCTAGGTTTAATGTATCATTTGTTATTGCTGGCTTACTCCGTGCCCCTTCGGGATCGGAGAGGTGATAAGTTCACCGAACTGATCCAAGATCACCCTTTCGCGATCCGCTAGCGTTTAGCGTAGCTTGGCGATGTCCTGTGCACTGAGGCTGCGTGGGAAAATGGCGATTTCATCAAGGCGGCCTTCCCAGGGGTCTTGGTGGTCACTGCGGCTGCCGAAGAATAAGGTGGGGATTTTCACGGCGGGGATGTCCGCTTCGAGCTCGAGTTTGCCGTTGAGGTAGATTTTGGAGTTTTTGCCTTCGCGTACGAGGACGACGTGCTGCCAGCTCCAGCGTGGGATTTCTGTTTTTCCCGCATGTTCTGCTCCATGGGCTCGAAACACGATTTTGCCGGTGTGGCCGCTTTTGCCGCCGATGCCGAGGTGCTCGCCAAATGCGCTCAGGCCGTGCGGATGATCGCGGGAGTAAAACCAGCCGCAAAAGTCGCGCCCGTCTGCTGGCATGCCATTCCATAGCCAGAGGGAGATGCTGTAGTTTTCACCCAAATCGGCCATTTGGGTGCTGAGGTGGCCATTCACGAAGTGCGGGGCACGATTGATCTCGCTGGAGCAGAATTTCGCGCTTTCGGGGCCATCGAGGTAATAGGCTACGCCGCCGACATAGGTGGCGTGGTGCTGGTTTTTGGTGGAATCGGCAGCGATGGGGCCATGGAATTCATTGAGCCGCCAGTAGGCAGATGGGCCGAGGTCGGCGGTGGTTTTCGTGACGGGGCCTGCGCTGAGATGCCAGGGCTTGCGGGGGGCTCCGCTGGCAGATTCGAGGCACTCGATGGCGGCTGCGGTGATTTTGGATTCGGCCATTACTTCTAGGCCCGCACTGCGAGCGGCCCAGGTGTTGTAGCCGCCCCAGGCGTGCATTTCTGGCGGTGGGATGTAGCCATCACCGCCATTGGCTAGCTCGATGACCATGGTGTGCGGGAGCGGGCTGGCGGCTTTGATCTTCAGCCCGGTGATGGCGTATGTTTCATTCGGTGTGGTGGCGATGCCGATGGGGCCGATGCGTAGTCCCTGCACAACGATCTCGGTCTGCTGCCGCTCGTGCAGGATGATCTGCTCGCGTGCATAGACCTCTGTGGGCGTCTTTAAAGGGCGGTCTCCCATCTCTGCGACGATGCGCTGCGCCCATTCGAGGCGCTGCTTGTCTGGTACGCGGTATTTCAGTGTCATGCGCCGCTCCATCATCGCGACATCCACATCGGCGCGGTATTCGATGCCAGCGTGGGCTTTGACGGCGATGTCGAGCAGGCCGCTGGTGAATTCGTCGATGGTGGGCTTCGGGCGCTGCGCCTCGGGCGCTTTGTAATCGACTCGGTAGATGTCTCCGCTGCATCCATGGGACATGATGCCGACCATTTTGCCTGTGGGATCGAGGCGCTGGGTGAGTCCATCTGAGAAGAGGCCAAAGTAGTCTGCGCTGATGTCTTTATCTCCGAAGTAGTGCATGGAAAAATTCGCCAACACAGCGAGCGGCTTGCCTTCTGCTGTTTGTATGGAGATGAGCGAGAGATCGGGGTCTTCCGGGCCGGACTCGCCGGTGACATCATCCCAGATACGGCCTGCGTGCATATTGGCACGGACGCTCATGTTGCCGAAGGGGTCCTCTGCGAGTCGATCTGGACGGCGTATCCACTGCCGTAGTGCGGTAAACTCAGCCGCATTTGCTTTGGCGAAGCCGATGCGTGCAGGTTTTAGCGCGGCCTGAGCAGCGGCGATGGCTTGGACGAGCTTCTCTTTTAGCAAAGGCACATAAGCTGGGTCTGCATCGGTGCCGAGGCAGCCCATGGAGGCGGGTGCGGTGTGGGAGTGAGTGGCGCTGATGAGCATGCGGTCTGCGGGGATGCCGGTCTGCGCGGCGGCCATTTTTTTGGCCTCATCGAGCACGTCACGACCCATCATGCAGCTATCCGCCACGACGATGGCGATCTGGGTCTTCCCATCTGTCACGACGATGGCACGGGCATTCACGCGGGTATTGATCTTGTCGAGGTAGCGGCTGAGCATGCCGCCATTGACCAGCACGGGTAGCTTTGTCGGTGTGATGTCGATCACGGCTGCTCCCGCCCGGAATTCTGCATGCAGCGTGGTGGCAGTGAGGAGGGCGATGAGGGTGAGAAGTCTGTGAGTCATGGCACAGATGGATACGCCGAGTGCCAGCGGGCTATTGCGAGGGGGGCGCGGCACCAGAGAAGAGGGCGCTGAGAGCAGGGAACCAGCCTTGCCCTCACGGCATCTCGTGCCATGTAGCAGGCCCTCATGCCCGCCGCCCGCTCTTCCAAAAAAATCTCCGCCGCTCCGAAACTCGCTGTGCCGTCATCGCAGGCGGCGGTGGTGACGCTGCCGAATGGGCTGGAGGTCATCGTGCGTGAAGATCAGGCGCATCCGTTGGTGAGTGTGCAGGTGTGGATCAAAGCCGGCAGCTTGCAGGAGCAGCAGCACACGGGTGCAGGGATCGCCCACTGCGTAGAGCACATGCTTTTTAAAGGAACGGAGAAACGCAGTGCGACAGAGATCAGCCAGGGCATCCAGCGGCTCGGCGGCTATGTGAATGCTTACACCACCTTCAATCGCACGGTGTACTGGATCGACGGACTCGCAGAGCATACGGATGGCTACTTGGACATCCTGGCAGACATGGTGCGGCACTCCAAGATCGACGCTGAGGAGCTGACGCGTGAGATGGATGTGATCCGCCGTGAGATGGCCATGGATCATGATGATGCGAGCAGCACACTGCAGCATTTGATCCTCTCCACCGCATTCCGCCAGCATCCGCTGCGGCATCCGATCATCGGCCACCGCGAGGTGTTTGATCAGATCACACGGGCGGATGTGGCGGGCTTCGTGCAGCAGCATTACGTGCCAAACAACAGCTTCATCGTCATCGCGGGTGCGGTAAAGACGGAGGCTGTGATCGAGGAGGTGACGCGGCACTTTGGCACCTGGAAGCGCCGCGCTTATGACCCTGCACTCTTACCCGATGAGCCGCGGCAGCAGAGTGGGCGCTTCGCTGCAAAAAACTTCGCCACGGACCTCACACGCATCGCGTTTGGCTGGCAGATCCCTGGGGAAAGCCATGCGAACAAGCCCGCGCTCGATGTGCTAGCCTTCCTGCTAGGCAGCGGACGTAGCTCACGGCTGTACCAAGAGCTGCGGGAGAAAAAAGCACTCGCACACTCGGTCTGGGCCGGTGCGTGGTGCGCGGCGGAGTGCGGCATTTTCATGACGGAGGCAGAGTGCAATCCGGGGGACCTCACGGCCGTGAAAAGTGGCATGCGCCGCGTCATCGCGGAGATGCAAAATAGCGGTCCAGGCAAAGCAGAGCTCGAAAAAGCCGTGCGGGCGACGCTGGGGCACCAAATCCGCACTCTGAGCACGGTGAAGGGGCAGGCCAGCTCGCTGGGCAATGGCTGGTTACTCAGTGGCGGGCTCGATTACCAGCGTGAGTATCTGGCCACCATCGCCAAGCTGACGCCACAGATGATCCGCGATGCCGCACGGCGCTATTTGCCTGCGGATGGCTTTACCACGGCCATCGTCGGACCAGACGTGGAGACAAATGGTGTGGCCAAAAAAGCGGACGATGTCAGTGCCCCAGTGATCCATGAGTTCACGCTCAAAAATGGTCTCAAACTCTTCGTCGGAGAAAATCCGCGGCTGCCGCTGGTGAGTCTGCGTGTGAATTTCCTCGCGGGCGTGCCTGCGGAGACGGACACGAATGCCGGGGTGACGCAGATCACCGCCCAGATGCTGCTCAAGGGCACGCGGAAGCGCAGCGCCGCACAGATCGCTGCGGAGCTGGAGAATCGCGGCGGGCAGCTCAGTTGCACGGCGGATGCGCATCGTTTCATCTTCGGCGCGGAAGTCATGCGTGGAGATGAGGTGGCCGCGCTGGGACTCATCACGGATCTGATTCAAAATCACACCATGCCGGTCGCTAGCCTAGCGGGTGTGAAGAAGCGCCAAATCGCCAGCATCCAGGAGGAGCAGGAGGACCCACTCACCGTGGCGCTGCGGAAGGCACGGCGTGAAATTTTTGCCGGGCAGCCTTTTCACCGCACCGCACTGGGGACGGAGAAAAGCGTCTCCGCACTGCAACTCGCGGATTGCCGCGCAGCGCTCAAAAATGCCCTCTTTGCCCAAAATGGCGTGGTGAGCGTGTTTGGCGATGTGAAGGCTGTAGTGGTGAAAAAGCAGATCGAGGCCGCTCTGGGCAAACTGCCACGCGGAGCTCGCCACGCGGCCCATAGCCGTGTTTTTGAGCCCAAATCGCCCCCTACGGCCTTCACCGAGCACTTGGAGAAGGAGCAGGCCGTCATCGTCGTGGGTTTTCGCACGGTCGGACTGGCGCATGAGGACATCCCCGCGCTGCAACTCATCGACGAAGCCTGCAGCGACATGGGTAGCCGCCTCTTCAACCGCATCCGCGAGGAGCTAGGCCTCGCTTATTATGTGGGCGCACAAAATTTCGCCGCGATGGGAGCGGGCGCTTTCTACTTCTACCTGGGCACCGATCCGGCGAAGGCGAAGCTGGCGGAAAAGGAGCTGATGGCCCAGATCGACGACCTCGCGAAGAACGGACTCACCACCGCAGAGATCGAGCGAGCCCGCACCGCATGGCGCAGCAACTGGCTACGCAGCCAGCAGGGCAATGGCGCGATGGCGGACATCCTCGCGTGGAATGAGATCAGCGGCCTGGGAGCGGGTTATTTCCAAAAACTGCCCGCTATCATGGCCTCCATCGACGCGGAGAAGCTGCGAAAGGTCGCCGCGAAGTACTTTGGCGCGAAGAAGGCCTTCATCGTGCGTGTGCTGCCAAAAGCGTGATGGCGCAGCCCTTGACCTGCTAGTGCACCCGCGCTTCTGATCGCCTGCCATGCGTATCCTGCTGCTCGAAGATCAATCGAAGCTCCTCTCCTTTGCCAAAAAGGGCCTGGAGGAGCAGGGCATCCAAGTGGATGCCGTGAGTGATGGCGATGAGGCATGGGAGATGGCCACCAGCGTGCCCTACGATGCGCTAGTGCTCGATATCATGGTCCCTGGCCGCGATGGCCTGAGTATCCTGCGTGGACTGCGTGAGAAACGGAGCAGCGTGCCGGTGATCCTGCTCACCGCACGCTCCACGCTGCCAGAGAAGATCGAGGGACTGAATTTGGGCGCGGATGATTACATGACGAAGCCCTTCTTTGTCGAGGAGCTGGCCGCACGCCTGCGCACGGTGGCGCGGCGCAAGGTGGGTGAGACGAGCCACATCCTCCGCGTGGAGGATCTCTCCATCGACCTACTGGAGCGCAAAGTCAGCCGTGCAGGCGAGCTCATCGAGCTGAGCACGCGTGAGTTCGAGCTGCTGGAGCACCTGATGCGCAGCCCAGGGCGGGTTTTTGGCCGCATGCAAATTTATGAGCACGTCTGGGGCTACAACATGGACCCAGAGACGAACTTAGTGGAGGTGTACATCCAGCGCCTGCGCAGCAAGATCGATAAAGACCACGATAAAAAGCTCATCCGCACCGTGCGCGGTGTGGGCTATGCGCTGGGTGGCGGATGAGGGATGGTGGGCTCTACTCGAACTTTTTGATCAGCAGCGCGGAGTTGTGGCCGCCGAAGCCGAAGCTGTTGCTGAGGGCGGCGGTGAGTTTCGCGGGGCGGGCGGTGTTGGCGCAGATGTCCACATCGACTTCGGGGTCGAGGTTTTCGACGTTGATGGTGGGCGGGACGACCTGATCACGCAGGGCCATGATGCAGGCGGCGAGCTCGATGCCGCCAGCGGCTCCGAGGAGATGCCCGGTCATGGATTTGGTGCCAGAGACGAGGAGGCCTTTTTGCGCATACTCGCCAAAGGTGCGCTTGATGGCGCGGAGCTCGCAGAGGTCACCGACGGGGGTGGAGGTGGCGTGGGCGTTGACGTAGCTGACTTCGTTGGCGTTGAGCTTGGCGTGGCGGAGGGCCATTTCCATGCATTTGGAGGCTCCGAGGCCTTCTGGATGCGGTGCGGTGAGGTGGTAGGCATCTGCGGTGACGCCGTATCCGGCGAGCTCGGCGTAGATGGTGGCTCCACGCTTCTTCGCGTGCTCGAGCTCCTCGATGACGACGACGCCGGCGCCTTCGCCCATGACGAAGCCGTCACGGCCGATGTCCCAGGGGCGGGAGGCACGCTCGGGCTCATCATTGCGCATGGAGAGGGCCTTCATGTTGCCGAAGCCGGAGAGGCCGCAGGGGCGGATGGAGGCCTCTGAGCCGCCGCAGATGATGGCGTCTGCATCGCCGAATTTGATGATGCGCCAGGCTTCGCCGATGTTGTTGTTCGAGGTGGCGCAGGCGGTGGTGATGCACATGTTCGGGCCCATGAAGCCGAATTCGGTCGCGATCATGCCAGTGGCGATGTTCGTGATCATCATGGGGATGAGGAAGGGGCTGACGCGGCCGGGGCCTTTGTTCAAAAGGATCTCGTACTGGGTCTCGATGGTGCTGAGGCCACCGATGCCGCTGCCGACCATGACGCCGATGCGGTGCGGGTCGAGTGCGTCTGGATTGAGCGCGGCGTCTTTGGCGGCCATTTTGGAGGCGGCCATGGCGAGCTGGAAGAAGCGGTCTGCACGGCGTGCTTCCTTGTGGTTGTTGAAGTAGGGCGTGGGATCGAAATCGACCACTTCACCGGCGATTTTGCAGTCGTACTTCTCCGTGTCCATGGACTGGATGCGACGGATGCCGCTTTTTCCTGCGACGAGATTTTTCCAGAAGTCATCCTTGTTGTTGCCGAGGGGGGAGACGACTCCGATCCCGGTGATGACGACGCGACGTTCGCTCATGAGTGTGTGCTGATTAGGGGTTGGATTTGGAGGGCGAGAGAACACGGTTTGCACACCGGGGCAAGGGAAATGACGATTCGGAGTGCGTGAGGGAGCCTCAGGCGGTGCGGGCGCGGATTTCTGCGGCGGCCCAGGTGGCGTGCTCGGCGATGAGGGGATGCGGATCGTGCGTGGCGGCATCTAGGGCGGGTAGATCGGCGCTGGTGCCGATGTTGCCGAGGGCGACGCAGACATTGCGCAGGAAAGCGGGGCGTTTGATGCGCTTGATGGGTGATTTGGCGAAAAGGGCGCGAAAGGCGTCGTCATCGAGCTGGAGAAAATCTCGCAAGGGCATGCGGAAGACGCTTTCACGGGCCTGGAAGGTCGCCTCGTGGGAGATTTGCGCGAAACGGTTCCACGGGCAGGCATCGAGGCAGTCGTCACAGCCATAGACGCGGCCACCGATGGCGCGGCGGAACTCTAGGGGGATGGGGCCTTTGTTTTCGATGGTGAGGTAGGAGATGCAGCGGCGGGCATCGAGCCGGCGCGGTGCCAGGATGGCCTGGGTGGGGCAGGCGTCGATGCAGCGGGTGCATTTTCCGCAGAGATCGCGTGCGGGCGGATCGGGCGGGAGATCGAGGGTGGTGAGGATGTCTGCGAGGAAGAACCAGGTGCCCATGCGGCGGTGGATCTGCATGGTGCTCTTGCCACCCCAGCCGAGCCCGGCCTCACTAGCGAAGTCACGCTCCAAAATGGGCCCTGTATCGACGTAGCGCCGCTGGGTGCCGCCGTGGGCGGTGAGGAAGTCTTCGAGCTGGCGGAGCTTTTTTTCGATGAGGTCGTGGTAATCGTCATTCCAGGCGTAGCGGGCGATTTTCCAGTCGTTCTGCGGCCCTGGGCCTTGGTAGTAGCTGAATGCGAGGACGATGATGCTCCTGGCCCCCTCCAGCACGAGGCGTGGATCACTGCGGCGCTCCACATTCCGCGCCATCCAGGCCATGTCGCCGTGCATGCCCTGGCTGATCCAGGACTCATAGAGGGCACGGTGGGCCGCAGGTGCGGCGACGGCCACGCGGCAGTCATCGAAGCCCAGTTCCCGCGCTTTGGCAGCGAGGGCGGTTTTCAGTTCAGCAGCGGTAGCAGCGGCAATCATTGCGCCATCCTTCTTTTGCATGTCTGTTTTCTCAATTCCTCTTTTCCTCTGCTGATGAATCTGCTGCCTTGCCCGTATCTCCCTGTACCCGCACGCGAGTACACGGCGGCAGACATCACGGCGCTGGGGGCGGAGCGTGGGGCGGCCTTTCACGCGACATGCCTGCTGTATGCGCAGAGCCTGTGGATGGCCGGTTTTCCAGCGAAAAGCCTGCTGCTGCTGAATCGAGCTCTCTCGGTGCCGCCAGAGGCTGCCTCGGCTCCGCCGCCGTACCGCGCCATCGCGTGGATGCTGGCGAATCGGCCCGTGGGCAGCTTCATCGGCAATCCGCGTCGGCATTGGCAGCATTACGCCACGCGGATGAATGAGCCGCAGCGTGAACTCCGCGTGTGGCGTGCGTGGGCCTGCTGGCAGCTCGCACGGCTGCTGCTGCCGGAGGCGGAATTCCCAGCGGATCATGTGCAAATCCGCGCGGAGGGCATCGTGGAGCCTGTGCGGAGCGAGATCGAGGCGCATCTGCCTGCGGCGGATCTGGCAGAATGGCTGCCGCTACTGCCCGCAGCACCTGCGCCGCCTGTCACCCGTATCCGCCGCATCCTGTGGGAGGAATTATCCATCATCCAGACGCTCGCCCATGAGATCTGGCATGCCTGCTACCCCGGCATCATCCCGGTGGCACAGATCGACTACATGCTGGGCCACTGGTATGATACCCGCGTCATGGCGGCAGAGATGGCCGAGCGCGGAGTGTGGTTCGCCCTCATGGAGGTGCAGGAGCATGGCGCGGTGGGCTATCTGAGCTTTGAGCGAGTGAGCGGTGAGCCCGTGCTCTTCATCAATAAGCTCTATCTGCGGCCCACGATGCATGGACGCGGTCTAGGGGCTGCGGCGCTAGATTGGGCTGCGCAACGTGCGGTGGAGCAAGGCTGCACGCAGGTGCGGCTGCGGGTGAATAAACACAATGCCACAGCGATCCGTGCGTATCTGCGTGCGGGCTTCTCCTTCGCTGGGGATGTCGTCACGGACATCGGCGGCGGTTTTGTGATGGATGATTACGTGATGGAAAAACGCATCGCATGACGATGCATCCAGCGAAGTCGCTGCACTCGGCTCATGCAGCAGCAGCGGCGGCGGCGGCTTTGTCCACCTCGTCCCACGGGATCTCGGAGAGCTCTGCGTTGGGATTGCGGCGCTCGAAGTAGTTGATGGCCCATTGGTCGCTGAAGAAGACGACCCAGCGATTTTCGGCGTCCTGGGCGGTGGTGACGCCACCAGGGATGTCGAAGTCCTCGATGCTGCCGCCATCCTTCGTGCGCACCCAGCGCAGGACGGTGTAGGGAGCTTGTTCGAGGCGGCTAGTGGCGTTGTACTCGCTCTCCAGGCGGTATTGCACGACTTCGAACTGCAAGGGGCCGACGGCACCGAGGAGTGGCACGCGTTGGCCCGCGTGTGGCTGGATGAATTGCTGCACGACACCTTCGCTGAGGAGCTGCTCCAGGCCTTCGCGGAAGCGCTTGAAGTGGGCGGTGCTGGGGTTGTGCAGGAAAGCGAAGACTTCCGGGGCGAAGCGCGGGATTTCGTCGTATTTGAGCTTCGGATCGGTGGAAAGCGTGTCGCCGATGCCGAAGCCGTAATTGCCGACGATGCCGACGACGTCACCGGCGTAGGATTCGTTCACGGTCTCGCGGTCCTGGGCGAAAAGCTTCTGCGAATTGGCGAGGCGCACGGTTTTGCCAGTGCGAGTGTGTGTGACCTGCATGTCACGCTCGAACTTGCCGCTGACGATGCGGATGAAGCTCATGCGGTCGCGGTGACGCGGGTCCATGTTTGCCTGGATTTTAAAAACGAAGCCGGAGAAGGCCTCCTGAGTCGGCTCGATGATACGGCCATCGGCGGACATGCGCGGCGCAGGCGGTGGAGCGAGATCGAGGAAGCCATCGAGGAGCAATTGCACGCCGAAGTTGTTGCTCGCACTGCCGAAGAAGACGGGCGTGAGCTCTCCACGGTCGATCTTTTTGCGATCGTAGGCATGGCCGGCACCTTCGAGCATTTCGATCTCCATTTTGGCCTGCTCCAGCGCATCGCTGGCGATGTGTTTGGCCACGAAGTCGTCATCCAAGCCGCCGACTTTCTCTGGAGCGCGGTAGGCACCATGTGCGGTGCGTTCAAAGAGATGCACGTCATGCTTGATGCGGTCATAGACGCCACGGAACTGCTGGCCGAGTCCGAGGGGCCAATTGATGGCGCAGGCACCGATGCCGAGGACAGTCTCTAGCTCATCGAGCAACGTCAAAGGCTCGCGGGCGGGCCGGTCGAGCTTGTTCATGAAGGTGAAGATGGGCACGCCACGGCGGCGGCAGACTTCGAAGAGCTTGCGTGTTTGCGCCTCGATCCCTTTACCGGCATCGATCACCATGATGGCGGCATCCACGGCGGTGAGCACGCGGTAGGTGTCCTCGGAGAAGTCTTTGTGACCCGGCGTGTCGAGTAGGTTCACAATGCTATCTTTATACTCGAACTGGAGCACGGTGGAGCTGACGGAAATGCCGCGCTGCTTTTCCAGCTCCATCCAGTCGGAAGTGGTGGCACGCTGGTTTTTGCGAGCGGTCACGCTGCCAGCGAGTGCGACGGCACCGCCATAGAGGAGGAGCTTTTCGGTGAGCGTCGTTTTACCGGCGTCCGGGTGCGAAATGATCGCGAAGGAGCGGCGGCGGGCGATTTGGGCTTCGTTGGGCATGAGAGGGGGCGGCTGTCATGCCGCAGACGGGCAGGCAGGTCAAGATGTGGTCCATGCCACGGCCTGCCAGGGCAGGGCTTGCGCACCAAAATGATGCAATTGTACAGATAGAAATGAGGACAGGATTAACAAGATTTTCAGGATTATGCAGGATTAACGGCTTGTAACTTGATAGCGGCTTAACATCAGCAAGGGCAGAGCTTTGAAATCGCCGTGACCAGACCGAGTTTCCCAGGATAAATCCTGCATAATCCTGTAATCTTGTTAATCCTGTCACCTGTTTGATTTGTTCCAGGTTCATTTCGTCATTTCATGCGTAAGCACTGCTGCCAGGGGCTCACTCCCGCGCCTGCGAGTCGATGCAGATCGTCACGGGGCCATCATTGATGAGGGCGACTTTCATATCCGCTCCGAAAATGCCACGAGCGACAGGGCGACCGAGCTCGGCCTCCAGCAGCGAGAGGAAGCGCTCGTAGAGCGGTATGGCCTGCTCGGGCCTCGCCGCACGGATGAAACTGGGGCGATTGCCCTTTTTCGTACTGGCATGCAGGGTGAACTGACTGATCACCAGGATGCCACCACCGGTGTCTTTGACGCTGAGGTTCATTTTCCCATCTGCATCGCCGAAGATGCGCATCTGCGTGACTTTCTGCACCAGCCAAGTGGCATCTTCCTCGGTATCCACGGCCTCAATACCACAGAGAATGAGCAATCCAGAGCCGATCTGGCCCGTAATGGCTCCGTCGATGGTGACAGAGGCTTCGGACACGCGTTGGATGACGAGACGCATGATCAAAGGCGGCGGGTGAGGGCCATCAGCCTGGACGGCGGTCGATGGTCGATTTCACACGGTCGAGCGTCATGGTGACAAAACCGCCCACACCAGCCTCCTCGGCCTCTGCGGTGCCAGTGACATGCAGACGGCGGATGTAGTGCTTATCGAGGAACTCGACGACACGCTCCGATGCACCCAGCACAGCACGGTGGACATGCAGCACGGGTTTTTTCTGCTTCTTGGAGTAGGAAACGGCCTTTTGGGCAGGCCCGGTAGCCTTTGGCCCCAGGGTAAAGACCACGGTGGCATCGGAGTCACGCACGTTCGACTCCACGCTCTCCAGCGGGGCCTCTGTGGCGGTTTCTTTGAGCCGATATTTCGGGTCCAGTGGCTCATCGCTCGCGAGCATCCCCGCTGGGCACCAGCCGCCGTGTGGCATTTCATTTGCGAGAGCCCAATCGAGTGCGGCACGATCCGCGCCGATCCGGGAACTGGTGATGATGGAGATTTTAAAGGGCATGATTAGGGTGGTCGAAGAACCCGCAAAGCGGCAGCCAAGGCGGCAGGCGGCCTCACATCGCAGTTGGAGGCATACTTATGGAGAAGAAAAGCAAATCCAGCGATTCTTCTACGTCTCCTCATAAAGTAACCAAGCCCTCCGAGCTCGAAAAAGCACCCATAGTGCCCTCGAAGACACTGCGGCACCTTTTCAAGGGTGGTGATTTTCCGCGTAAATG
The DNA here is from genome assembly GCA_016713035.1 of Verrucomicrobiaceae bacterium. Lineage (NCBI taxonomy): Bacteria > Pseudomonadati > Verrucomicrobiota > Verrucomicrobiia > Verrucomicrobiales > Verrucomicrobiaceae > Verrucomicrobiaceae bacterium. The sequence goes on along the minus strand of JADJPW010000011.1, from coordinate 105,477 downwards.
GCTTTTAGCAGACCTCCATTCGAGTTTGGCCACTATTTTTATGCGTGGCTGAAACTGGGCAGTGGCCAAAAAAAAGCTCCGCAGTTTTGCGGAGCTTTCTATGAAGGAAACGAGATACGGGCCTCACGGTGGGGGAGGCGGCGGGGGTGGCGGAGGACCTCCTGCGCCGGATGTCGGCCTTGTATTGCTGAGGGCTGCTCCGTGAGTGCCAGTGAACACCGAATTGATGTTGGCTGGGTCATCATTACGATGGCGGTGGATGAGTGAGCCACTGCCACCGAGGTAGAAGCGCAAGCCACCCATGATGTACTTGTGATCATTATAACCGAGGCCGCCTTCGACAAAGACGGCCATGCCCTTGATGGGTGTGAGATACTCTAAACGAGCGAGGTAGAAATTCCGCTCGAAACGATTTTGGTATTCCGCCGTCAGGGCGAGGTTTTCTGTGAGATAAGCCGTGGCGAACAACCGAACAGCTACAAAATCTATCTGGGTCGCTAGGTTTGGGATCAAGCCTGGAATGACATGTAAGTCAGCGTGATTGTAACCGACAAAGGCACCTAGCGTCAGTCGGCGAAGGTAGAGCTCACCTTCGAATCCGACGAGCACATCTGTAAAGTCGGTGCTGTGCTGGAAGCCGGTAGCCAGACCGAAAAGGCCTTTCGCTGGATTGCGGGTGAAGAAGTGCCCCCCAGCTCCATAGATGTCCGCTTCAAATGCTCGAAGATAGCTCGCGTCGATCTGTGCGCCATAGTGTTGGCCCATAGGTAGCGAGAAGCTAGCAGCTCCACCACGCAGATAGTTGCTATTGATCGCTCCATAGATGCCTTCGATCTTGCCATTTGGACCAGATACAGCGGGATCAACAATGGAGGCGTTTGCAGAGTTCGCGATGCTAGCGACAGGCCCTCCCGCGAAAGCCTGTGTGCAAAACGCTATTCCAGCGAGGAGGAGTGGGAGTGGGCTCGTGTATTGCATAGGCATGTGGTTGTGGTTTTGTGAGTTTAGTTTGTTTTGAGGTACAAACACAATGCCTATTTTTAGTGATCTTATGTTCATCGACTTATAAGTCGGATATAAAAATAGTCTGGCTTACCGTAGCACTTCACTCGAACCCGCAGAACCAAGTGATGCTACATTGCGGTGAACATGAACCATGTGGGCAAAGTATGGCGCTGATGGGGGAAGCCATCCCTACGCCAGCTCAACGCCCGAAGCGGCCGGTGACACGTCCGCGCACTCCGACTCCGAGCTGTACACCGCCTCCCAGGCCTACCTGGCCCTGGACGCCGTAAGAGATGCCATAACCTGGGCGTGCATAGCCGAGCGCGGGCCATACAGGTGGGTAAAAGGCATGTCCACCACTGGGGGGCACATAGTAGCCGCTGGAGCCATAGACGAGTGGATTGATGCCGATGTTATCCCAGCCGTGGCGGTGCTTTACGACATCCTTTCCATCGACGACGGGGCCGTGGATGGGCGGCAACTCTGGGATGAAGACATTCGGGTATGCGGTGACTGCGGTGAGGTTCCCGACGGGCCAAGCCGCTCCCTGGGCCTGCATCTGCGCCTGGGCACGCTGCTGTGCCTCGGCAAAGAGACGCATGTTTTCGCGGTGCTCATTCATGAAGGCCTCGAACTCGGCCGCTTCAGCTTCTTTGCTGGCTTTTTCTTCGGCGATGCGGCGTTTCTCTGCGGCGGCTTTGCGTGCATCGGCGAGCTTGCGGGTGTACTCAGCGGCTTTGCGCGGACTATATCCGTATTTGCTGCGCATGGAGGACGGCAGATCGGTGAAGAGGATTTTCGCTGCTCCACTATTATGCGTAAAGGAGATGCCGTCTGGATGCACACGGACGACTTTGCAGCCAAGGTACTTTTTGCCGCGCAGTGTGCTGATGGTCTCTGCCTGTGTGGTGGCAGTGAGTGTGGTGAAAACGAGAGCGAGGAGTAAAAGCAGGTGTTTCATACGATCTGGCCTCCATTTGGACATGCTCGCGCATGTTCCGTTCGGCATGCTGCGTCGTCCAGCGCAGTGTTTGCGCATAATTATGGATGGAAAGTCAGAAAGGCCTGACGATCTGGCTTCTTCAAGCAGTCGGGCAACTGAGCCAGAAGGTCGTGGTGTTGTTTTCAGAGGCGACTCCGAGCTGCATACCCATTTGGTGGGCTAGCATGGCAGCGATGGTGAGCCCGAGCCCGAGGTGGTGGCTGGGTTTGGAGCCGTGAAAGGGGCGGAAGATGTCCTGCATCTTTTCCGGCGGGATAGTGGAGCCAGTATTGCTCACGAGGATGTCCACGCGGCGTTGCTCCGCAGGTGTGATGGTGCCTGGGCCACAGATTTTCAGGGCACAGCGTCCTCCGCCTTTTTGGGCGGCTTCAGCGGCATTTTTGAGGAGCTCTAGGAGGAGTTCTTTGAATTTGCTGGGGTCCACCACGACGGGCGGTAAGCCGGGCTGCACATCGGCCTCCAGAACGACGCCGTTTTTCTGGGAGGGGTCCATGAGTGAGGTCTCCACTGCTCCCAGGTAGTCATTCAGCGAGAGGGATTGCGGGCTGAGCTTGGCACAGCCGCCAGCAGCGCGGATGCGCTCACTGAGTCCTCCGACACCGGTGGATGCCTCTTTGATATGCTGCATGTTTTCCATCACACTGGGATCGAGATCATCGGCCATGAGGATGAGGCTGCTGAATCCCTGAATGACGGCGAGCAAGTTATTGAGCTTGTGAGTGAGGCCACGCAGGAGCTCCTGGTGAAAGCCTTCGCTGTGTTCGTTACCGAGATTCAGATGAGTGGGGAAATAGAACTGCATAGAGCAAAAAAAGGGCGCGGATGAGGGAAGCGCAGGAACCTAGCAACTCTGCCCTCTAGGTGGCAAACGTTTTCGCCGCTGGAGGTGGAGCTTCAGAGAAGGATCTAGCTTACTGGGCCTGTGGCTTGGTGGGGGCGGGGTCTGTTGGCTTGACGGCGGTGGTCAGCTTTTGCTCGTGCTGGATGAGGTCACGTAGGACCTGAACGGTTTCAAATTTCACGGGCTCGACACCATAGGGGAATTTGGAGCCGTCAGAGGCGGTCTCTTCTTCTTCATCTTCCTTTTTAGCGGTTCGCATGCCGGTATTCTGCTCCTTGGTGAAGGTGGATTCGAGGACGAGCTCTGGGCTATCCACGTTATCGAGCGTGAGGCGATAGATTTTGAATCCTTGGTCTTTAAGGCGGTCTGCGACTTCCTTGGTGCGCTTGGAGCGGTCTTCGGTGATTTTTTCGCGACGTGCTTCTGTTTCGAGGCGTTCCTTTTCACGCTCGGCGAGGTTGAGAGTGACCGTATTTTTATCGAGGCGTTCTTTGAGGCGCTTGGCGTCCTCTTGGATGATCTGGAATTCGGCATTGGCCGTGACGCGGGCTTGAGAGGCCGTGCGGAGCGAGTCAATAGGCAGGGCGTCTTTGCGCACGGCTTTGAAGGGGCGGGACTCGATGTTGTCGTAGGGCAGTGGGTTTTTCGCTGCGTCTTCACCGATATCGAGGACATCATAGCGATTGGGCAGCGTGATGTCTGGGATGACGCCTTTGAGCTGAGTGGAGCCACCCGCGATGCGGTAGAATTTCTGGATGGTTACTTTGAGCGAGCCTGCGCGGTCTTTTTTGCTGAAAAAGGGCATGTAACGAGCCACATCGAGGATGGTCTGCACGGTGCCTTTACCAAAGGTCGAGCTGTCTCCGATGACCACGGCCCGGCGGTAATCCTGGAGCGCGGCAGCGAGAATCTCAGAGGCGGAGGCAGAGGCTTTATTGGTGAGGACGATCATCGGGCCGTCATAGACGGGTTTATCACCTTCACTGTCTTTCCAGGTGATGCTGCCGCGCCAGTCCTTTGCTTGGACGACGGGGCCCTGCGGCACAAAGAGGCCGGTGAGCTTCACTGCTTCATCGAGGGAGCCACCGCCATTGTCACGGAGGTCAAAGACGAGGCCCTGGATGCCTTCCTTCATGAGGCGGCGCAGGAGCCGCTCCACATCGGTGCTGGCGCTGATTTCGCCACGCTCCATATCGCCGTAGAAGTTGGAAAGATTGATCCAGCCGAGCTTGAATTGCGGCCCGAACTCGGGCGGCGTGACCAGCATTTCTGCGTTGGCGAGTTTTTCCTTCAGAGGCACTTCCTCACGCACGATGGTGATGATTTTCGGGGCACCCGTGGGGTCTGCTGCGGTGATGACTTTCAGGCGCACGGTGCTGCCGATGTCGCCACGGATCATGTTGACGATTTTTTGCAGCTTGAGGTACTTCACATCGACGAATTCGGCTTCGCCCTGGGCGACGGCGATGATGCGGTCGTTGAGCTTCAGAGAGCCTTCTTTATCGGCTGGGCCACCGACGACGATGCCCTGGATCTCTGCGGCGTCGTCTTTGGTTTGGAGCAGGGCTCCGATGCCCACCAGCTTGTGCGTCATGTGCTGATTGAAGCTATCACGCTCATCGGTGCTCATGTACTCGGTGTGCGGATCATAGGCGGTGGCCAGGGAGGAGAGGAAAAAGTTCACCGTGTCCTCGTTGTCGTTTTCGTTGGTGACTTCGAGCAGGCGGTCATAGTCTTTGGCCACGCGTTCGGCGGGGGGGAGATCATCGTCGCTTTTCTCCTTTTTAGCCTCCTCGGCCACTTTGGGCTCGGGTTTGCCTTCAGCTTTGGCTTTAGCGGCTTTTTTAGCTTTCTCGCGTGCTTTGGCATCATCGGAGATGCGCTCCTGGAGGAGGTTTTCCTCGATGATGTCGAGCCAGAGCTTGTCGGCTTCTTGCTTGTTCTTGGGCCAAGGTGCTTTGTCACGCTTCAGCTCGACGACACGCCCGGAGTCAAAGGTGAACTTCTGTTCCTTGAGTGCTTTTTTGGCGAAATCGACGCGTTCTTTCACGCGCTGCTTGAAGACCTCGTAAATTTCGAGCGCGGGGCTGATGTTGCGCATCAGGAGGTGGTCATCCAGCGTGGTGTCATACTTCTCGCGGAAGCCATCCACGTCCTCCTGGGTGAAAAAGGTGTGTCGGAAGTCGATGAGGTCGAGAAAGTTCGCCAGCATGTCCTTGGACATGGCATCATCGAAGTCGCGATGGGAGTAGTGGTGGTTTTGGAGCATGTAGGCCACATGCATGGCCACCTGGCCGAAATTCGGATCTTCAGCCCGCGAGTAGGAGGAGAAAGAGAGGGCCGCCGCTGCTGCGAGGGCGAGAAAAGACGAGGGTTTGGCAATCATGGGCTTCCTTAAAGAGGGTATAACGTGCCGCGTGGGGGTTTTAGCGCGGGAATTGTGCCGTTTCCGCCTTGAATTGTCCACCGGTTTCCAGCAATTCGAGACCCATGACAAACATCCAGATCTACACAGGTGGCATCGCTGAGACGAATTCCCATCTTTTTACTTTGCCCGGTGGAACGCTGCTCGTCGATGCGCCAGAAGGAGTGGCCGAGTGGCTCCGAGAGCGCAAAATCCATGTGGATGTGCTGTTTCTCACCCATCAGCACTTTGATCATGTGATGGACGTGGCAGCCCTCAAAGCAGCGCATGGCTGCCGTGTGGTGGCCTGGGAGCCCTTTTCGCCCCAGTTGACGCTAGAGGGGCTTTTCAATGCCTTCATGGGCACCCAGATCAACGTACCTGCCTATGAGGTGGATGAGATTTTGAGCTCAAAGTCGCTTGTGACGGCCTGTGGAGTCGATTGGAGGCTATACCATGTGCCAGGGCATTCACTAGATAGCGTCTGTTTCCACTGGGAGGCGGAAAAGCTCCTCTTCGGTGGCGATGTGTTGTTCGCGGGCAGTGTGGGCCGCACAGATCTACCTGGTGGATCGACCAGCAGGCTCATCCGTGGCATCCAGGAAAAGCTACTGCCGCTAGCGGATGATACCCGCGTTTTCCCCGGCCATGGAGGCGATACCACCATCGGTGCAGAGCGAGTGAGCAATCCCTATCTGGTGTGATCCTTGCCAGCGGCAAAAAAGCGACCTAGCATCCCACCAACATGAAAATGACTCATTTCGCTCTCGCCCTGATGGCTCTGCTCGTCTGCATCACTGGCTACCTAGCCTGGGAGGGCAATTTGGCCGCCAAAGGCCAACGCGAAGAACTCGAATACCAGCGCAAAAAGATCGCCGCGCTAGAAGCAGCCTATCCAAAGCGTGCCAGCAGCTTCGAGCCCGTGAGCAATGACCGCGTGACAGAGCCCGCCCCACCACCCCAGCTACCGGGGACCCCCGCCGTGCCCACCGCCCCCGCCCAGCTCACTGCGCTGCAAAAACAAGTCCTCGGCATGGCCGTCGTCGCCCGCATCACCACCGTGGAGCTCGAAAAAGGCTTTGTGATCATCAATGCCGGGAAAAATAAAAAACTCACCCAAGGCCAAGCCTTCGACATCCGCCGTGGAGATGGCGTCATCGGGCGCGTGCTCATCAGCGATGTCATCGAGGAAGCGGAAGCCGTAGCGGACATCGACGTGAAGCGGAATCTCCCCGGCGTCACCCTTGAAGCCGGCGATGAGCTCATCCTGCCGGTCACCAAACCCTGAGCGCAGCCCCGCCTTTCTCAGACCCCATCTCATGCCCAGGGAGCGACTCGATTTAGCCATGCTGCGCCTGGGGCTCGTCCCCTCACGTGAGCAGGCCAAAAGGCTCATTCTCGCGGGCGAAGTGCGCATCGGCGACCGCCGCATCACCCAGCCCGGCTGGGAAGTCCGTGAGGGCGAGCAAATCATCCTCCGCCAACCTCCCAAATTCGTCTCACGCGGCGGATTGAAGCTCGAAGGTGCCCTGGAGGCCTTCCAAATCGACGTCACGGGCTTCACCGCGCTAGACGTCGGCGCCTCCACTGGTGGCTTTACCGACTGCCTCCTCCAGCGCGGTGCGAAAAAAGTCTTCGCCTTCGATGTCGGCACCAACCAGCTCGTCTGGAAGCTCCGCAGCGACCCCCGCGTCATCAGCCGGGAAAAAACCAACGTCCGCCACCTCCAGCCCGCCGATGTCGGTGAGGAGGTGGACATCCTCGTAGCGGACGTCTCCTTTATTTCCCTCACACTCGTATTACCCGCAGCACTGAGTGTCCTGAGGCCCGGTGGGCAAGCCGTGGTGCTCGTAAAACCCCAATTTGAGCTCTCCCGCGAGGAGGTCGGCAAAGGCGGCATCGTCCGCGAGCCAGCCCTTCACCAAAAAGCCTGCGACAAGATCGAGACCTTTGTCCGCTCCATTCCCGAGCTCGAATGGCGCGGCATCGTCGAGTCCAGTCTCCAGGGCACCGATGGAAACAGAGAATACCTCGCTTGGTTCCAAAAGAAGATCGACTGAGGGCCGAGGTGGGCCATGCGGGCGGTCAAAACGCTCGAACCAAAAAGTGAACAATTCCATTTCAGGAGCTCCTGGAACTCTCGCCGCGGTATCACGATCCATAAAAATCGTAAGTTACACTAGATGTGAGAACTTGGAATCAGCGCTCTAGAGATCACCTCATATCTAGTAATTAGATTATTCACACTCCAAAGGCCAAAAGTTAAGAGTTATTTATTTTACACTTTACGTTTTTATCAGCATTGAGAGCAATATGTGATAAAAAATGAAATTTTGATAACAAAACTCTTGCAAGTGCAGTTTAATTATCATAATCTAGCGGCACACACGAGAAAACAATGAAAACAGCCATCCACTCCCATCGCACTAACCTTCAGAAGGGCTTCAGCCTCTTCGAAATGCTCATGGTAGTCGCTTTCATTGGCATCTTAGCCTCCATCGCCGTCCCCATGATGAGCACGGATGATGGATTCTATGCCGCACGCGATCGTCGCAATGCCCAGGAACTCGTCTCCACGAGTGTGATGGCGCAGGCTGCTGGACTCGACTTCGTCCGTGGAGACAGTCTAGAAGACATTTTACGAGCCGTCAGCCGTGGTGGCGTGGTCACCCGTGGATCGCTCAAAGGACGCAGCTTTTCAGTCCCAGGACTGAGCGAGGAAGACATCAAAGGTGCCGCCAAGTATGTGAGCCTTAATAATGGTGCTCTCCAGTATTCTTACGCTGGCCAGACCTCCGTGGCCGCCACGGTCAGCTACCGGATGGAGCAATAAGCTCCGTCTCTCTCCCACTTTCGCCGCCCCGTCTGGAGATCTTCTGGCTGTTGACTCCAGGCGGGGTAAGGCGAATCACCAGAAACGGAGAGAATGTGATCAGGTAAGGATCATTGTAGCCTCGCGTCAGCAAAATTTCACCAATCCGCATCCACCTCGAACTCATCCGGCACCTTCACTCGGTCCGTTTTGAAGCGTTGGATCGAGCGAACCATCGCTGGGGAGGTGTGTTGCTCGAACCAGGAGGCGGAGCACCACGGGTAGTCCGTCGCGACACGGGCGAGTCCGTGATGCACAGCGTTTTGATGTGTGTAGTTCAGCCTGGCGAAATAGGAGGTCGGGTGGGTAAGCTGTGTTTCGCGGAAATTGTGCCACACATTGCGGTCAGGTGTGCCGTCGAGGCGGTTCACCCAGCCTCCAAGCTTGGAATGCAGCACGCTAAGCATGTCCGGCAAAGTCTTCGCCGAAGCAGGCGACTTCGCGACAAAGTGGTAGTGATTGGAGAACACCGCCCAAGCCTCCAAATCCCAGCCATAACTCGCAGCCACGGTCAGCAATCCACGCTGCAAAACCTCCAACCGTTTTGCCCCGCGAAAGTGATGTGCTTTGAGGTGCGTCGCTGCCGTCACGAAATAGGTCCCTCGCTCAGTGAGACGGTGCGGCGGCGCATGCGGCCAATGGATGACGGGCGGTGTCTCCAGCATGCCGCACAGGTGCAAGGTACACGCGTTTTGGCAAATCACGCCTCAAGGAAATGGCATGCCGCAACGAAGGGTGACTGAACCTACTTCTTCGCCTTCTGAGCGATGGCTTTGTAGTAGCTTTCGATGGCGGCGCGGTATTCGGGGGCGGCTTCGGTGAGGTCGTCGGCCATTTATGGAGGAGGCATGGCTCACGAAGATATGCCTGCGGTTCAGTCCGGATTCACACGCCCGTCAATTTTGTCTTTGGCACCACCTATGTAGCCTTCATCGCGGCTGAGGAATTTAAAGAACCAGTTTTCCATGGTTCCCGAACCATTCTTTTCACCCGTGACTTCCACAATGCCATCTACGCCGACTTTCCAAACGATAGGTTTTTTGTCGGAGCCGAGCTGTCGAGTGCCTGACCCGTCACGCTTAAAGTCAAATTTCGTTCCGAGGCCAGTTTTCCAAGTACGTCCGGCAAAAAAACGTTCGACTGATTTTTCGGGCGATGCTGGCGTTCCTGCGGTGTCTTTAATCACTCGGCCAGTCAGCCGTTCGATTTCCTCTTTGACTTCAATAGCCTCGGCCAGTTTCCCAGCTTTGGTATGCTTTTCCAACAAGCGGAGCAGCTCCTTCTCATAGGTGGCGTTGATTGGTTCCAATGCACGCTTGGTCGCGTCTTGGTAGGATTGCTTCAAACGACCCAGTTCAACATCAGCGGACATCAGGGGCGTTGCACCGAAGACAAAAGGCAGGAGCAGAAAAGGGATGTGTTTCATGGCAGTTAAAGACTACCAAGTGAGCTGCCGACTTGGCAACTTCTACTTCTTCGCCTTCTGGGCGATGGCTTTGTAGTAGCTTTCGATGGCGGCGCGGTATTCGGGGGCGGCTTCGCTGCGGGTGGCTTCGGTGAGGTCATCGGCCATTTTTTGAGGCAAATGGCCCCAATCGCCGGGGACGAGGACGGTGATGGTGCCGAGCTCGCCTTCGGCCTTCACGAGCTGGCTCTTGTTGCCGCCTTCGTTGCTTTGAGCGCCGTTTTGCTGACTCTGCTGCTGGTTCTGAGCCATCTGCTGCGGGCTGGGTTGTTGGCCGGGGGTTTGGCCGCTGTTGCGGGAGTCGGCCATTTGTTGCTGCTGGGCTTGTTGGGCTTGGTTGAGGGAGTTTTGGGCTTGTTGGCCTTGTTGCTGGCCGGGTTGGCCCTGCTGGCCTTGTTGCGGCTGACCGCTGGCGCTTTGCGCGGCGGGGTGGAGTTGGGCGTCGATTTGGTCGAGGGCTTGGGCGAGCATTTGGCCCTGCATTTGGGCGAGGGGGCTGGTGAAAAGGGGCGGCGCGGTTTTGCTGTTGGTGGCTTCGGCGGCTTTGGCGGCCTGGGCGGCGTTCGCCTGGGCTTGCTGGGCGGCTTGGGGATTGGCCTGGGGCGTGGCTTGGGTGGCTTGGGCTTGTTTGCCGGCGGCTTCGAGGGCTTGGGCGGCTTCGGCGGTGGTTTGGGCGGCGGGTTTGTCGCCGAGGCGGTCCTGATGGCGGGCGACGCGTTTGAGGTCGTTCGCGGCTTCGAGGGTGGCCATGCCGGTGCTGCTGAGCTGCTGGCTTTCTTTGGCGACGGCGGCTTCGCTTTGCTGGGCGGTGTCTTTGGCGAGGGTGGCGAGGGCTTTCTGCATGGCGGGGTTTTTCGGCAGCTCTTTTTCAAGGGCGGCTAATACGGCCTGCGGGTTCTCTTTGGCGTTTTGAGCCATTTCGGCGAGTTCCTGTGCTCGCTGGTAGGATTCGTCGAGGGGCTCTTGGACGCCGAGTTCCTGCTCCATGCCGGCCATGGCGGCCTGCTCAGCTTCGGTGAGCTGCTGGCCGTCTTCGAGCTTCTGCATGTTCTGAGCGAGCTGGTTCAGGGCCTGCGCGGCTTGCTGCTGGGCATCGGCGGCTTGCTGCAAATTTTGGGCCTGGGGTTGGCTTTGGGTGGCCTGGGCGGCTTGTTTGAGGTTCTGGGCAATTTGAGGGGTGTTTTTCTGCATTTGGGCCAGGGCGACATCGGCGGCGCGGGCCATCTGCATTTCGGGTTTTTGCGTCAAATCGGCGGCGTTGGCTTCCTGACGGAGGGCAGCCTGCAAAGCGGCCATTTTCTCGGTGTTTTCGGCATTTTCGGCCTTCAAGGCCTGCGCCTTCTCCGCGACGGCGGCGACGGGTTTTTCGGCTTTGGCTTCGTTGGCGGCGTTTTGGGTCTGCTCCTGCGTTTTCTTCAAATCGGCGGCGACCTTCTTCATCATGTCGCTGACCTCGGGGGTGAGAATGGCGAGATCGGCGCGGGCAGCGGTGGTTTGCGGTTCGATGAGGGCGGCGAGCTCGTTGGCCTTCATCTGGGCCTGGGCGGTGGCTTGCTGAGCGGGGTCTTGATTGAGCTGCTGGTTCGGCTGGGCCTGGGCGGCTTGATTGGCGAGGTTTTTGTTTTGCTCGGCAGCGTTCTTGGCGGTGTTTTTGGCTTCTTCGCTGAGCTGGCGGAGTTGGTTGGCGGCCTGGGGATTTTGTTTGGTCAGCTCGGCGGCAATGGTGGTGCGGCTGAGCTGGTTTTGAGCCTCAGCGAGGGTTTCGGCGGCGGATTTGGCCAGGGCGGCGGTTTGCGGGAGGTCCTGTTTATTCGCAGGCTGCATGGCGGCCTGCTGGGCGCTGGCGAGGGCCTGGGCGGCTTCTTGGATGGCGGCGTCGGCCTCAAGGGTGCGGGCGATTTGGGCGAGCTTTTCGGTCTGCGCTTTGGCGGTGGCGATCTCTTCGGGCGTGGCGGCTTTTTTGGCGTTCTGGGCGAGTTCGTCGATGGCGCGGGAGGCGCGGTTGGTGTCGAGCGCGGCCTGGGTGTTGGTGAGCTGGTTTTGCTCGCGGAGTTCGGCTTGGTCCTGGAGTTGTTTGGAGGCTTCGGCGAGTTTCTGCTGAGCACGCTCGGCGGGGGTGATGCCGTCTTTTTCCTGCTTCTGCTTTTTATCGGGCTTTTTCGCAGCGGATTCGGCCTCGGCGAGGGCTTGGCGGGCTTCGGTCAAGGCGACGAGGGCGGGGTTGTCCTGACGCATGAGCTGCTCGCGGCGCTGCTCGGCTTCTTTGGTGGCTGCTTCGGCGATCTGGCGCGTGGCGTCGGCGGTTTGTTGAAGGCGATTGCGGAGGTTATCGCTAGCGCCGTAGAGGTGCTCGGGGCTTTTGGTTTGATCCGGCTTGTCGAGCGAGGCGTTGAGATCGGTGGCGGTTTCGGTGAGCTGTTTGTCGAGGGTTTTGAGCTGACCGGCGTGACGCTGGCGGCTGGTTTCGTCGAGGGTGATGAGGTCTTTTTTGAGGGCCTCGGTCTGGGCGATCATGGCCCGCTGCTGCTCCTGCCACTGCGGGCGCTGATTGGCGTCGCGGTTGGCGGGCAAGGCGTTTTCGGTGAGGAGTTTGGCCTGGCGCTGGAGCTGCTGGGATTCCTGGGCGGCGATCTTGGCGGTGTCTTCATTGGCGAAGGCCTTGGCAGCGCTGGCGATGGCATCGGCGTCGGCATCGGCCACGCGGGAGGCTTTTTTGAGGGCGTCGAGCTGTTCGGTGTCGCCTTTTTCGAGGGCGGCCATTTTGGGCAAAGCCTCACGGCGGAGCTGGGCGAGCTTTTCGCCGAGGAGCTGGGCCTCAGCGGCATCGAGCTGATTCGGGGCGTTTTTGGCGGCTTCTTTGAGGTCGGTCCAGAGCTGCTCAGACTGCTCTTTGACCTGCTCCAGTTCGCTCTGCGCCTTGGCGAGGGCGGTGTCGGCATTTGCAGGATCTTTTTTCTCCTGCTTGCGGACTTGGTCGAGGGATTTGGTGAGCTCGCGGGTTTGCTTGGCGAGGGAATCGGCCCGCTGCGCAAGGCGTCGCTGGTTTTCGGCCCAGTCACGCTGACGCGGATCAATGGTCTGCTCCAGAAGGATGACGCGGACGGTCTGGGACTCGGCTTTCTGGCCTTTGAGGTCGGTGGCGATGAGTTTCAAGAGCACGGCATCGCCCGCTTTGACACCGAGGGGGGCGAGCGGGAGGAGATGGGTGACTTGAGCTTCTTTGGTGGCTTTGGTGATGACGAGCGGGGTCTCGGTCCATTTGGTGCCGTTGATGGCGTGAGAGAGGGAGACGGCGGCGAGGCCCACGTCGTCGGTGGCGAGGCCGGTGAGGCGCACGGCTTCATCCGGGAGGAGCTCGATCTGCTGCGCGGGCTCGGAGATCTGCGCGGTGGGCGGGAGGTCGGGGATGCTGGTGATGCGCCAGGGGGTGGTTTCTTCGTTGGTGAAGCCGGTTTCATCAGCTTTCAAAAGAACCAACCATGATTGGTTTTCCGTTTTCACTTCGATTGAAGCAGCAGCGTGGCTTGCGTAATTCTCGTTGAATACAGTCAGGGGGTAGACAGCCTTGTTTGAGGTTTCCGCATTCAATACGAGTTGGGCCTCGGATAAGTAGTCGTTGGCTTCCAACACCACTTTGACGGTGGAGCCTTCGAGGGCCTCCAGGTCGCCCTGGTCCTCTGTGAGCTTCGTTTCGGGCAAACCGGTGTATTTGGGCGGGACGATGGTTTTTTCGAAGCTGACGATGCGTGGCCGTGCGCGGGCGGAAAGCGTGTGCCAGGGCGTGATGGCATCCTCGGCGTGGACGCGGTATTGGATGTCGTTTTGACCGACGGGGACGAGTCCGTCGAAGCGGTTGCTGCCAAAGGCGGTGAGCTCGATTTTGCGCGGGCGGCTGCCATCGGTGAGGATTTCCAACGTGGCGGTCGCGGCCTTGGCACCTTCGGTTTCGATGATGAGGGGCACCTCGCTGCCGATGGGGGCGAGCGTGGAGGCGGGTGCTGGCTCGACGATGGTGATTTTGAGCGAGGCGGGGCGCTCGAAGTTGGCAAAAGGTACGGCCGCCCGGACGAGGAAGCCGGGGAGGTGCAGGCCGGGGATGAAGCACAGGCCGCCGACGACTGCGGCGGTGCCGAGTGCGGCGAGGAACCAGGGCCGCAGTGAGCGACCAGGCAGGCGCTTGTCCCAATCGACGCCTTCGACGGCGGTGGCGACATCGTCTTGGAGCTTTTGGCGGAATTCGGCGCTGTCTTTGACCTCGCCAGAGGCGGAAAGCTCCACGGCGGCGAGGATTCGCTCGCGGAGAGCGGGCTCAGCCGTTTCGATGAGCTTGGCGGCACCTTCTTGGCCTTTTGCCTGCGAGATGAAGCGCAGGGCGACTTTCCACGCAGCGAATGCAGCTCCAGCGTAGGCGGCGAGGGTGAAATAGGGCCGTATGGCATCCGGCATGAACCACGCACGGTCGAGCAAGGCGATGACGGTGAATGCCGCGAGTGCGATGGCGATGGCGCAAAGGATGCCGCGAGTGCGGAGCAGCTCAGCACGGCGAGCGCGGAAGGCATCGAGCGAGGCGAGCGTGGCGGGGCGGAGGGAGAGATTCATGGAGGAAAGGCCTGCGCGGGGAGATGGGGACTGAAAGCTGAGAGCTGAAAAATCGGGAATGGGGCGTCAGGGAACGCGGAGGAGATAGGTGTTCTCTCCGTTTGGAGGAAAGGAAAAGCGAGGACTATGGGAGGACTCTTCCCTTGCGATGAAACAGTCTCAAAAAAACACCCCCGGCCAGCAGAGCTGACCGGGGGCGGTTCCAACCATGGAATCAGACTAACCGAGAGAGTGAATTAGAAGGCGAGGGAGAGCTTGGCGCCCCAGAAGACTTCGTTGTGGGTGGTGAAGTTCAGAGCGGAGCGGGTGTCAAAGCTGTGATTCCAGGCCACGTAGGGCGTGAAGGTCGCAATTTTGGTGAGCTTCATCGGAGCACTGATGGAGGCCAGCAGGTGGGTGAAGCCCGAGCGGGGTGCATTGGCGAGCGGGAGGCCGACGTTGTTGGTCAGGGCGGAGCCATTGCCAGTGTAGTAGTCGATGCCATAACCGGTCTGGACGGCAGGGACGATGCTGAGCCAGTCATTGACGGCCCATGTGTAGTCCGCACCGAGCTGGAAGTAGGAGCCACCGACGCGGAAGTCGTAGTAGTAGCCGCCGTAGAGGTTCGCAGCACCGAGCGGGACAGCGACGGTGAATCCGACCTCACCAGCACCTTTGATGCCGAATTCTGGGTCCGTGCCGCCATTGGCACCACCGGGGGGGAAGGAGCCCGAATAGGTATCTGGATAGAAGTAGTGGAGGTACTGCACGCCGAACTTGGCCCAGCCGGCGTTGTAGTTGAGGGAGGCGAGGGCATCGATCTCGGAATAGTCAAAGCCGCTGCTGTTCTTCGGATTGCCGAAGGGGGTCTGCACGGTGGAGATGTAGGTGGCACCGAGGCCGAGGGAGAGCTTCTCTGTGAGAGGCACGCTGAGGTTCAGCGAGGACCAGACGATGTTATCGGCAAACCAGAGGCCACGGTAGTAGTAGCGGCTGTCATAACCGGCATCGAGCGTGGCTCCGATGCTGTCAAAGAGCGCGGAGGGAGCTGGTTCGACGGGAGCAACGGGGTTTTTCGGAGCCGGGGCGGGGGCGGTGCCTGCTAGCGCTGTGGATGCGGCACTGAGGGCGAGTAGCGTGGTGAGGCGGAGGAGCTTCATGCGTGGAGGTGTGTGTTTGAGTTGAGTTGAGTTGAGGTTTTGCCCACCCGAAGCCGGGTAGTTGAACGACCACTCCTCTCAGCACGGCCCGTGCCAGCTTTTCTGCCGAGTTAGAAAAAATCCATCCGCAGGAGTCCTGCGGCTCCTTTTCACGGTCTGCCGAGCATACGCTTCAGCTCATCCTCGGAATACGTCTTCTCCCCAGCGCCGCTGCCGGTGGGGCGATTCTCGATGATCTTGGGCCACTTACCCCTGCTCATGCTCCGCGTCAGTGCTGGATCAGTCTCGAATACCTGGTTGCCTTCGCTGGCCATGTTCTTGTTTTCACGGGACATCATGGTGGCATTGCGGTTCAGGGATGTATCGAAGGCCTTATCCCCGATCTGGCTGGATTTCCCCGCCTGACTAAAGGCATCGTTGCCATAAGGGGAGGAGCCCAATCCTGCGGCGTAGTTCACCTTATGCCACTTCATCCCGCCTGCTTGGCGATTCCCGCTGAAGCTGCCGTAGCTGTGCATCTGCTTCTGGTAATGCGAGCCGATGTTCCGATCCCCACCGCTCGTCATCATCTTCTCATACCGGCTGCGCTTTTCGATGCTTGGCATGTCGAGCCGCTGTTGCAGAGTTCGTTCTGAATCTGGTTTGGAGCTTTTCTTTTTCTTCTTCGGTTCACCAAAGCCGCCGCACGAGCACAAAGCCACCGCGCAGAGGCAGAGGGCGAGCACTGGAAGTCGTTTCATCATGGTTGATCAGGCGTGAGGGAGCGTGGCGTGTGAGTGTCCCTCAATCGCCACGCAGTTCAAACAAAGAAACAGACTCTCTGCGGTGCTCAATTCTTCGCTTTCTTGCCTTTGCCCTTCTTTTTCGGCTGCTCAGGGGGCTGAGGCTCGCCATCGAAGGCCTTGTTGCCATGGGTGAAACGTGGTGGCGGCATGGTTTCGCCGAGTTCCTTCTGGAGGCGCAGGATTTCGGCCTTGAGCTCCTTCACAGTGTCTGCGTATTCGGGGTCATTGTAGAAGCTCTTGGTCTCCAGCGGGTCCTTTTTGCGATCCAGCAGCTCCCAGTCGTCCACGTCCGGCTTGTAGTAATGGATGAGCTTGTAGCGATCTGTGATCACGCCGTAGTGCGGGCGCACGCGGTGCGGCACGGGATACTCGTAGTAGTGGTAGTAGTGCGATTTTCGCCAATCGGCAGGCGTTTTACCTTTCATGATCGGCACGAGGCTGCGGCCATGCACGCCCTCCATCGGCGGAGCCTGCGCGATGTCGAGAAAGGTGCTGGCGAGATCGACGAGGCTAGTGAGCTGCGAGTTGCTGCTGCCGGCTGGGATGACACCGGGCCAGCGGGCGATGAACGGCGTGCGCACGGACTCCTCAAAGATCCAGCGCTTATCGAACCAGCCATGCTCACCGAGATAGAAACCCTGATCGCTGCTGAGCATGACGACGGTGTTCTTGGTGAGATCGTTTTTATCGAGGTAATCGAGCACACGGCCCACGTTTTCATCCACCGCCTTCACGCAGGCGAGGTAGTCGTGCATGTAGCGCTGGTAGCGCCATTTGACCAAATTACGGCCCGTGGGCGCTGCGGCGGCGTATTTAGCGTTTCGTGGCTCGTAGTAGTCATTCCAGGCTTTCTTCTGTTCCTCGTTCAGATTGCCAGGCACGACGAGTTTCGCGTCGCGCTCGGTAAAGGTGCGGTCGATGCCCATGTCGTGATCGCTCACCGCTTTGCTACGGCCGCTGTAGGCATCGAAAAGCGTCTCCGGCTCATCATAGACACGATCCTTGTCAAAACCGAGCAGGCGCAGCGGCGGCTCCCACTCGCGGTGCGGAGCCTTGTGCTGGCACATCATCATGAAGGGTTTTGTTTTGTCGCGGGAGTCCAGCCATTTCAAAGTGAGGTCGCCGATGATGTCGGTGCAGTAGCCTTCATACTTCACCGGTTTGCCATTTTCGATCATCGGTGGGTTGTAGTAGGCACCTTGGCCAGGGAGGACGTTCCAGTAGTCATAGCCCACGGGATCGGTCATGAGATGCCATTTACCGATCACGGCCATTTGGTAGCCGCTTTTCTGCATGACCTTCGGGAAGGTGGGCTGAGAGCTATCGAACTTGCTATTGCTGTTGTTGTAGAAGCCGTTGGCGTGCGAGTACTTGCCGGTCTGGATCACGGCACGCATGGGGCCGCAGATGGAATTCGTCACGAGGCAGCGGTCAAAGCGCATGCCTTCTTTGGCGAGGCGGTCCATGTTTGGCGTATCGAGCAGCTTCCGCTTGTCGCCATAGGAGCTGATGGCCTGGAGCGCGAGATCGTCGCAGAAGATGAAGACGATGTTGGGCCGCTCTGCGGCACGAAGGGCGACCGCAAAGGTGAGGAAGGCGAAAAGAAGACGAATCATGACTGGGAGGGCGTGTGAACGCTCATTCAGCCGGATTCTTCGTCATGCTGCTAGCAAAAAGTCAGCCGCTTCGGTGCACTCATGCTGGAGTAACTACCTCCACCTGTTCGGTGGGTGGTGATTCGGCCAGCCCACTCACCACCTTCAGCGGAGCGACGATGTTCACGGGCCAGGGCTGGAATTTTTCGATGATGCCCGGCGCGAGTTCTTTGCCTGTCTCATACGCTTTGCGGAACATCTCCAGCTTCGCGTCAATGTTATCGACGTGATGCAGCGCGATGGCTTCTGGCGTCTTCGGTAGCACGGGGAGCCAAATTGCAGCTCACCGTGATGCGCGGCGATGAGGTGCAGCAGGTGTAGCCGCGTCGTATCGGCGCTGGGCTCCAGATGTGTCCACTCGGCGGCTTCTGGGCGCTCCATGACATCTCGCCACATTTTGTTCACCAGCTCCATGCCCAGCGGGATGTGGCTCAAGAGCTCCGCTGTGAGATTATGCGGCTGGGTGAAGCTATTTTCCGCATGCGCATTCTCCCAGAGTTTGCCGCAATCATGAAACAACACGCCTGCGATCAGCAAATCGCGGTTCAGGGCTGGATACACGCCACAGATGGCCACCGCGCAGCGCATCATCTGCGCCACATGCTCCACTAGGCCGCCACGGCGTGCGTGGTGGTTGCGCCGGGCCGCTGCGGTGCGCTGGAAGCGCTCGCCATGCTTTTCTAGAAACAGCACGCAGAGTGTGTGCAGCCGTGGATCGCGGATTTCACCGGTGAAGCGCCGAATGTCGGCGTAGTCGGCCCTTTGTTGCACGGCGAGGTCTGGATCACCCAGCAGCAGCGTGGAGCGCTCTGGTTCACTCAGATGCCGCAGACGTGGCTGCTTGGGCTCCAGGCCGTATTTTCCAGTGTCGATCCACTGCGCCGCTAGCTCGATGAAGTCGCCGCGCTTCAGCGAGCCGGCATCGAGAAAGAGCGGATTGTTATCAAACACACGCCACAGCAGTGAATCGCCCGCATCGGCCAGTCGGATCTCCAAAAACGGTGCGCCACCTGCCGTGGTCCGCTGCGAGTGCTGCTCCACCTGCACATGGATGCGGTAAGGCTGCGCTTGGGATGAGGCGACTTGCTTGAGCTGCGGGATCGTCAGCAGATCGAGATCGGCGGCGGTGGTTTCGGACATGTGGCAGAGCGTAGCGGGCCTTTGGGCGCTGTCATCAGGCCAGAATCTCCCGCACCACATTCCCATGCACATCCGTGAGGCGGAAATCGCGGCCCAGGTGCCGCCAAGTCAGCTTTTCATGATCCAAACCGAGCTGGTGCAGGATCGTGGCATGCAGATCATGCAGATGGACTTTGCCCGACACGGGTCGAAAACCGAAATCGTCCGTCTCGCCATGCGTGATGCCTGGCTTGATGCCGCCACCGGCCATCCAGGCACAAAAACTCTCCGGCTGGTGCTCGCGCCCGTGTTTGTCGATGGGTGATTTCCCACTGAGATCCTGACTCCACGGTGTGCGGCCGAATTCACCGCTCCAGACCACGAGTGTGTCCTCCAGCAGGCCGCGAGACTTCAGGTCTTTGATCAGCGCAGCACAGGGGCGATCCGTTGCCATGCACATGTTCGGCAGTTTGCTCGCGATCCAGTCATGGTGATCCCAGCCGCTCATGGTGACTTGGACAAAGCGCACCCCGGCCTCGCTGAGTCGCCGCGCGAGCAGGCAGGCGCGGGCATTCGGATCGACACCTTTTTCGCCCACACCGTAGAGTTTTTTGGTCGCTTCCGACTCGCCGGAGAGATCCATGAGCTCCGGCGTGGCTGTTTGCATGCGAAAGGCCGTCTCTAGGCTCTCGATCATGCCCTCCATGCGTGCATCGCCGCCGCTTTGCGCCAGGAGGCGGCGATTCATGCGCTGGGTGAAGTCGAGCCTCGTCCTTTGCGCCTTCGCATCACCAGTGATGTCCGCGAGGTAGTCGATGGGCGGCTCTTTGTCGTTCTTTGGGATGACGACTTTCGTGCCCTGATGAGCAGCGGGCAAAAACGAGGAGCTGTACAGCCGCGTATCGCTATCTGGCAGGATGGTGATGAAGCTGGGCAGATTCGCACTTTCAGAACCGAGCCCGTAGCTGATCCATGAGCCCACGGAGGGCCGCGCCTCGGTGGTGTAGCCGGTGTGAAACTGGAGCGCGGCAGGCTGGTGCTGATTATTGTCCGCATGCACCGCGCGGAGCATGCAGATCTCATCCGCGATGCTGGCCGTATGCGGCAGCAAGTCGCTGATCATCAGGCCGCTCTGTCCGCGCGGCCTCACGGTGCCCTGTGTGGCCAGGGCCAGGAATTTATCCGTGCCGACTCGCAGCTCATTGGTATTGATCGGCGCATGGATGGTCTGGCCGTGCATGCGCCGGATGTAGTCCTTTGGATCAAACAAATCCGGCTGGGATGGCCCGCCGGACATGAAGAGAAAGATGACCCGCTTCGCCCGCGCCGGCAGCTGCGGCTCCCGCGCTGCGAGTGGCCCACCCGCCGCATGCAGAGCGTGGTGGCACGCCAGCGCACCGAATCCCGCCGCGCTACGGCGCAGCCAGTCACGGCGGGAGAGTGGCATGGCGGTGGACTTTTTCATGTCTTTAAAGCGTGTATTACGAGTCGGTTCATTCAGCAGGCTGTGAGAAGGTGTGCAGAGTCATCCAGATCACCGACGGAATAAAAACTCATTCGAGGTGAGCAGCGCATGGCAGAGCTCGATCCATGCTTTTTCTGCGGGCAGGGAATCGAGTAGGCTCATGGCCTCCTCACGCTCGGCAATGCTGATCGGGCGGTTTAAGACGAGAATCCACAGTCGTTGGAGCCGCTCTGCGGTGGGTGATTCCGCCTGGGTGATGCGCTGCGCGATGTCGGTGGCGCGAGCGCGGATGAAGTCACTATTCAGCAGATAGAGAGCCTGTGTGGGGACAATGGTTTCTGGCCGTTTGCCAGCGATCTGGGCGGGCTGGGTGAAATCGAACACATCCCGCAGCCGCGCGGTGCCCGGCTGCGCGGCAGTGCGGATCACGGGGAGAAAAATCGTGCGCTGAAAATCCTGCACGGCCCGTGCTTTTTTAAAGCTGAAGGCTGGTGGATTCACCGCGCCGGGACTGAGGCTCTGCACATTCTCCGGGAACTCCAGCGGCAGCGCCGTGCCGCCATGACTGGCGATGAGCTTGCCACTGAGTGCCAGCATAGAGTCCCGCAGCGCCTCCGCATCGAGCCGGAAGGAATTCTGCATCACCAGCCGCGCATCCGTGAGGCTGCTCTGCCGGTAGGCCCTCGAGAGCACGATCTCACGAATGAGCTGCTTCTGCGACCAACCGTTCTTCATGAACTGCGTGGCGAGGTGATCGAGCAGCTCGGGATGGCTGGGCCTTTCGCCACGCGTGCCGAAGTAATCGACCGTGCGCACGAGTCCCTCACCGAAGAGCTTCTGCCAGATGCGATTCACCGTGACGCGGGCCGTGAGTGGATTGCTCGGGTGGGCGATCCAGTCAGCCAGTTGCACGCGGCCACTTTGGCCCGGTGGGATGGCTGGAAAGGCGGCCCAGCTCGCGACACGGAGCGTGCCGCGTGGCACACTGCTGCCTAGGGCGTAGGGATTGCCACGGATGGTGATGCGCATGTCGGCGGGTTTTTCGGCATCACGCACGGCAAAGGCTTTTGGCACCGTGGGCGCAAAGAACTTGGCGTGCTCGATAGCGGCCTGGAGGGCCTTCACATCGGCTTTTTGGGCCTTTTTGGCGGCTAAATCGGCCTCCAGCTCCTGGAGGCGTTTTTGGTGATTTTCAGCCACTTTTTGCCGCAGAGCCATTTCGGCCGGTTTTTCCGGCAAATCGCTTTTGAGCACGCTGCTCCACACGCCGTTGTCCGTCTTGTAAGTGCTGCGAGTGCTCCGCAGGATGCCCGCGATGGCGTAGTAGTCACTCTGGGCGATGGGATCGAATTTATGATCGTGGCAGCGCACGCAGCCCAGCGTCATGCCGAGGAAGGCGGTGCCGATCTTGCTGACCTGCTGATCGACGAGATCATGCTCCATTTTTAATTTATCGACCGCGACGATTTCGACATCACCGAGCACGAGAAAACCGGTGGCCGTGATGCTTTCCGCCGTGGGAGTGGCGAGTAGATCCCCGGCGATCTGCTCGCGGATGAATTGATCGAAAGGTTTGTCGTGATTGAATGCGTCGATCACGTAGTCGCGGTAGCGCCAGGCATGCTCCGCAAAGACATTGTTCGAGGTGCCGATCTGGTCGGCGTAGCCAGTGAGATCCAGCCAGTGGCGTGCCCAGCGCTCACCAAAGGCGGGATCGGCGAGCAGCTTATCAATGTAAGCTGGATCGGTGGGATCGGACGCATCGCTGGGATCAGGAGGGAGCCCCAGCAGGTCAAAGGAGAGCCGCCGCCGGAGCGTGGCGGCATCCGCATCTGGTGCCGGGGTGTGGCCATCTTGCTCCATCTTCGCCAAAAGGAAGGCATCGAGCCGCTGCCGGGGCCAAGCGCTGTTCTTGACGGCAGGAGCAGCCGGATCACGCACAGTCTGGAAGGCCCAGAATTGTTTTCCAGCTTCGAAGTCGATGCTGCGGGCTGCTGGGGCCGTGGTTTTGGCCACGCGTGTGTCTGGGGCTCCCTGGGCGATCCATTTTTCGAGCACAGCGACTTCACTCGCAGGGAGCTTCCCCTTCGGGGGCATCTCAAAGTCGGGATTCGTGTAGCGCACGGCCTCGATGAGTAGGCTCTTGGCAGGATCACCGGGCTTGATGGCCGGGCCGTGGTCCCCGCCTGTCTGCCAGCCGCTTTTCAGATCCAGTGCCAGTCCACCTTTGATCTTCTTCTCATGCGAGTGGCATTCGTAGCAGCGCCTTTGCAGCAGAGGCAGCACCTCCTGCTCGAAAAGCGCCGCGCCATCCTCCGCATGCGCGGTGAGGGCGAGCAGCAGATATGGCAGGAATCGTTTCACGCTTGGAAAGACGGTGGATCTAGGACGTTGCTTACACAGTCCACTTTTTACCATGCGCTTCCTGCTTCTTTATCTCGCTGTTCTTTCCTGCTCGCTTCTCGGCGCAGTGCCGCCGAACATCGTTTTCGTGCTCGCAGATGATTTTGGCTATGGCGATCTGGGCTGCATGGGGGCCACGGACATTCGTACCCCGAATATCGACCGTCTCGCGGCAGAGGGTGTGCGCTTCACGGATTTCTACGCGAACGCTCCCGTCTGCACTCCGACGCGGACGGGCTTCATGACCGGCCGCTGGCAGCAGCGTTGCGGCATCGAGTTCGCTTTCGGCTACCAGGTGGAGCAATTCCGCCGCGTGAAGGGCGAGTGGGTGCCGGAAAAGGACTTTCACGGACTGGGGCTGCCTTTGACGGAGATCACGCTGGCGCAGAAGCTCAAAGCAGCGGGCTACGCCACGGGTGCCTTTGGGAAATGGCATCTCGGTTTCAAAGATGAGTTCAATCCGGTGAATCGCGGCTTTGATGAATACTTTGGCGAGCTGCTGGGCCACGCTGATTATTACCAGCACGCCTATTATGATGGCACCTATGCGCTGCGAGATGGCCTAGCCCCGGTGAAGACCAAGGGCTACTTCACCGATCTGGTGAATGAGCGTGCGGTGAACTTCATCCGCACGCATGCGAAGCAGCCCTTCTTCCTGTATGTGCCGCATCTCGCTGTGCATGCGCCTTTTCAGCCGCCAGATGCACCACAGACACCCATGGTGACAAAGGACAGCATGCACCACGGCAGCCGCGCCATCTATAAAGCGATGGTCGAGCGCATCGACAAAGGCATGGGCATGATCTTGGCCGAACTCGAAAAAAACGGCCTCGCGGAGAATACGCTGGTCGTTTTCTCCAGTGACAACGGCGGTGAGCGCTACAGCCGCAATGCGCCGCTGTTTCATCACAAAGCCACCGTGTGGGAAGGCGGCATTCGTGTGCCATGCGTGATGCGCTGGCCCGCCAAACTGCCGAAAGGCAAAACCACGGCGCAAATGGCCATCACCATGGATTTGCACGCCACCTTCGCCGCTGCCGCAGGTGCCAAAACTCCGCCAGAAAAGCCGCTCGATGGCATCGACCTCGTCCCGATGCTCACTGGTGGCGGAAAGCCCGTGGATCGCACCTTCTTCTGGCGCATCGACCGCTCAAACCGGAAGCAAAAAGCCATCCGCCACGGCAAATGGAAGTACATCAATGATGGCAACACGATGGACCTGCTCTTTGACCTAGAGGCAGACATCGGCGAGCGAACAAACCTGGGCTACCAGCATCCAGAAATCATGGACGACCTAAAATCACGCCTGAAAGCGTGGGAGGCGGAAATCGACGCGACGGAGAGAGAAATCTGGGTGAAATAGCCGCCCCCCAATCTCCACCCCTCCATGCTCCGAACTGTCTGTTTTCTCGCACTCGTTTCCTGCCTCTCCGCTGCCGATATCTCACTCACTCCAGGCAACCTCACCGCCGTGCTCGAACAAGCTCGCAAGGCTCCGAAACCCGTGCGCATCATCGTCGAGGATGGCGTGCATCCGATCACGGAAACGATCACACTCGGCAAAGATGACTCACAGGTGACATGGAGCGGCAAGAACGCCGTCTTCATGGCTGGCAAGCCCATCACCGGCTGGGTCAAGCAGGGCGCGATGTGGAAAGCCGCACTGCCGGACAAGGCGTGGAAGTTTGAGCAGCTCTGGATCAATGGCCGCCGCGCCACGCTGGCTCGTTCGCCGAACAAAGGCTACCACCACATCACCGAGGCGGTCGGAGCGGGTGTGTTTCCGGATTTGAAGGAGAACATGAACTTCCACGCCTTCAGCATTCCGGCGGAGCAGTTCGAGGTGCTCAAAGGCATCCCACAGGCCGAGCGCGACGACGTTTTGATCACTGTGACTCATGCCTGGGCCGTGGGGCAGTGCCGCATCAAGGCGCTGAACGACGAAGCGATCGCCGTGCAGATCAAAGGGCGGGCGCGGTATCCCTTTGTCGAGTTCGAGCCGGATCAGCGCTTCTGGATGGAAAACTACCGCGCCGCGCTGGATGCGCCGGGCGAGTGGTTTCTCGACAAGGCGAAGAGCGAGGGGCTTTACCTCCCACTGCCCGGCGAGGACATGACGAAAGCCGAAGTCATCGCACCCGTGGTGACGAAGTTCATCGTCATGAAAGGCGCACACGACGTGCGCTTTGAAGGCATCTCGTTTCAATACAGCCAGCATCTGTATCCCGCCGATGGCCTGCACGACGGCCAGGCTGCAACGACGAGCGATGGCTGCATCGAGATCGAGGACTCACGCGGCATTCACTTCGAAAACTGCGAGATCGCCCACATCGGCCTGCACGGCATTTGGTTCAAAAACGGCTGCGCGGACTCCTCGGTGAAGCATTGCCACCTGCACGACCTCGGCGGCGGTGGCGTATATGTCGGCGAAACGGCCCGGCCCAATGAAGAGCGCGTGAATCATCACATCATCGTCGATGACTGCATCATGCAGCACGGTGGGCGGCTGCATCCGAGCGCTTGCGGCGTGGTCTTCACGCACACGCAGCACTGCGCGGTCACGCATTGCGACATCGGCGACTTTTACTACACCGGCATCAGCGCCGGATGGAACTGGGGCTATGGCGACACGGCCTCGCGGCAGACGCTGGTGGAGAACAATCACATCCATCATCTCGGCTGGGCTTATCTGAGCGACATGGGCGGTTTTTACGGCCTCGGCACCTCGCCCGGCACCATCATTCGAGGCAATCACGTCCATCACATCGCCAGCCATCGCTACGGCGGCTGGGGACTCTACAATGACGAAGGTGCCACCGACACTCTGATGGAAAACAACCTCGTGCACGACACTTGGAACGCGGGCTTCCATCAGCACTACGGCTACTTCAACACCGTGCGGAACAACATCTTCGCCTTCGGCAACTCCGCGCAGATTCAGGCCTCGCGAAACGAAGCACGGCTGCGATTCCGCTACATGAACAACATCGTCGTCTGGGACCCCGCATCGCCACTGCTCGATGGCGGCGAATGGAACTGGAAGCTCTTCGACAAGATTGATCGCGGCGATCCGAAGGACAGCCTCATCTTCCGCAAAAACCTCTACTGGCCCACCGACGGCAATATCCCCGCCAAACTGACCAAAAGCCACTTCACCTGGGAAGAATGGCGCAAAATGGGCCGCGACCGCGAAAGCCGGTTTGCTGATCCCATGTTCGAAAATATCGAGAAACGCGATTTTCGCCTCAAACCCGGCTCACCAGCCGAAAAGCTCGGTTTCAAGCCCTGGGACCTCACCTTGGCCGGAGTCCGCAAAACCGAAGCCGCATGGCAAGAACTCGCCGCGAAAGGCCACGACTATCCCACGTGGCAAACCGACGCCAAACCGTGGCCTGCGCCGCCTTACAAGGTCGATCAGAGCTTTGAACGCGCCTCACTTGGCACCCTCGGCATTCGCAACGCCAAATACTCCACCGAAAACAAGGGCGAGAGCATCGGCGTGACGGATGAAGTGGGCTTTGCATCCAAACGCAGCCTCAAAGTGCAGGACGCCCCCGGCTTGAAGCACAGCTACGATCCCGTGCTCGACATCTACCCGAAGTGGGCCGAGTCCGGCACTTACCACGTCACATTCGACATCATGGCCCAGCCCGGTGCCGACTGGTTCTTCGAGATGCGGAACAAAGCCGGCGAGTTCGGAGCTGGGCCGTATGTGCGCTGGCAGAATGGCAAGATTTCCCCTGGCGTGCAGGGCCATCCCGTGCCGTTTGCAGTCGCACCCAACCAATGGGTGCATGTGGAAATCATCGCCACCCCCGAAGTCGCCGCCACGGCTACCACACCCGTCAAGCCTGGCACCTGGACGGTCTCCTTCACCTGCCAGGATGGTGAGAAAAAAGGCTACCTCACCTTTGCCGCCAAACCCGGCTGGACCGACGCCCACTACCTGCTCTTCAGTGCCCTGGGCACCACGAAGACAGCCTTCTTCATCGACAACGTGAAGCTGGAATCGCGCTAGCCTTACCTATTCAACAGCTTTCACATCAGCATCACTGATGCTTAGTATGCTTACTGGTGGAGGGAGCATCATGGCGAAAGGCAATCCCATCTCATATATTCCAGTATTGCAATATATGGCAAGATGATGAACAATCTTGCGTTTACCACCACTCCATTCACACACATGTCTTTCGCCCGCACTCCATGGTATGCCTCTGTCACTCGCTATCAGTGGCTTGTTTTGATCGTCGCTTCATTGGGATGGATCTTTGATGCGTTTGAAGGGCAGATCTACAATCTCACGCGGGCGGACATGCTGCCGGATCTGCTGGATGTGAAGGCGGATGATCCTCTGGTGAAGCTGTGGGGTGAGCGCTTCCTGGGCATCTTCCTCATTGGTGGGACCTTCGGCGGGTTGTTGTTCAGTTCGCTGGCGGATAAATGGGGGCGCAATCCGGTGATGGCGCTGACGATCTTGTTTTACTCGGTGTTTTCCGGCATCACAGCTTTTGCCGATGAAATCTGGCAGGTGGGAGCGCTACGCTTTCTGGTGGCGATGGGCGTGGGCGGTGAGTGGGCCGTGGGCGCGGCGCTGGTGGCGGAGGTTTTCCCAAAGGAGGCCCGTGAGCGTGCAGGGGGCATCTTTCATGCGACGAGCGTGGCCGGGCTGTGGCTCGCAGCGGCGGCGGGACTCTGGGTGGGCACGGAATGGCGCACGGCCTACCTGATGGGGGTAGCTCCTGCACTGCTAGTCCTGTGGGTGCGGCTGAGCATCAAAGAGCCGGAGAGCTGGAAAGCCGCCCGCGAGGCGAAGAAGGAGCGCATGGGGAGTTTTAGCGAGCTGCTCGGGGACCCGCGCTGGCGGGCACGGGCGATTTTCGGCGCTCTGCTGGCGATGGTGGGCCTGGCAACTTTCTGGGGCGTGGTGGTGGCCGGGCAGGACATCGCGGCTGAGTATCTGAAGGGTGTCAAAGACCCGGACTGGTCCAGCAAGTCCAAGATCGCCTTTGGCTTCATCCAGACGGCGGGGGCGGGGGCTGGGATGCTGGCGTTTGGCCCGCTGGCGGCACGCTGGGGCTGCAAGAAGACCTTTGTCGTAATGCACATCGCGGCGCTGATCATGACGCCCATCGTCTGTTGGGTGCCGTGGCAGTTTGGCAGCTACACGCTGCTGTTGTTCTTGATGCCCGTGTTCGGCTTTTTTGCGCAGGGCATTCACGCGGGTTATGCGGCGTATTTTCCAGCGCTGTTCCCCACGCATCTGAGAGCGACGGGTTCCGGCTTCTGTTTCAATACGGGCCGCATCTTGGCCGCTCCGGTGCTGATCTGGCTCTCCGCATGGATGAAAGCGACTCTGGACCTGCGAGTGGCGATTTCCTGCCTGGGTGGCTTCTTTTTGCTGGGACTGGTGTTCTTGGCTTTCCTGCCTGAAACGAGCGGCGAGGAGCTGCCGGAGTGAACGAACTCAAGGCACCCCAGGCACCCACGTCTCCATCGCCAGGCTGGCGGCACCGAGGGCTCCGGCATCATCGCCGAGTCGTGATGCGATGAGCCGGAGGGGTTTCCCCTTCAAGGCGGGCACTGCATTTGCCATGCCGGTGGCGATGTCGGCACAAAACGCATCACCCAGAGCGGTGAGGGGGCCGTGGAGAAAGTAGCTGTGGGTATCCAGCAAAAGATGCAGGCTGGCGAGGACGCGGGAGTAGTCGGCGATGATGGCCGCGCGAGCTTCGTCACGTTGACCAGCGAGGGAGGCGAACGCGGTATGGAGGTCCGCAGGCTGGCTGGCGCGTTTGGTTTTGCCGGTGAGACGACGCCAGACGGCGGGTGAGGAGAGCGAGTCGTGCAGCTCGCCACCATCGGCCAAGGGCCAGCGGCCGATTTCACCAGCGGCGTGCTCGGTGCCAGTGACGACGCGCCCGCCGATGACGATGGCGATGCCAAATCCGCTGCGCGGGCCGAGGATGACGAAATCAGCCAGATCACTGGCTCCGCCGAACCAGCGCTCGGCGAGGGCGATGGTGCGGAGGTTGTTATCGAGCGTGACAGGCACCTCGTGCTTGGCGTGGAGCGTTTGGGCGAGTGGGACATCTTTCCAGCCTTCGATGAAGGCGTAATCGCGGGCGGTGCCGCTGACGGGATCGACGATGCCGGGCACGCCGACGCCGATGCCGAGCAGCGGGCAGGGGGTGCCTTTAGCCAATGCGCTGATCATTTTATTGATCTCAGTGATGACGGCTTTGGGGGTGACGGATTCGGGAAGCGTGGTGCTGCGGGCCTCGGTTTTCACACCGGAGAAATCCACACGCACACCCTGAATGCGCTCGGCATTGAACTCGATGCCGGCGAACCACCCGGCATCTGCGTTGGTGGTGAGGGATCGCTTGGGGCGGCCCATGGGGGCTTTTTCGAGGCCGTTTTCATGCAGGTGACCGCTGGCGATGAGCTGGTCAGCATACTGCCCCGCCGTGGTGGGTGAGAGGCGGATGACATCCGCCAGAGTGCGGCGGGAGGTGGCCCGCTGGCTGCGCACATGCAGCACGGCCTGGGCGAGGAGATGGCGATGGTCTTCGGGGTTGCGCATGAAGGGGATGAAGAAATGACGAAGGGTTTCTACCACCTCAGATCATGAACTCCATCATCACTTGTTGCGATTCCTCGCTCGTTCCGAGACCGAGGAGGGTTTCTGCGACGTGTTTGGCCTGACTGCGGAGTTCGGGCACGGCGATGGTTTCCCAGTAGGTGCCACGCAAAATCGGCCCGAGGGCGAGGAGGAGCGGTGAGGGCTTGCCATCACGATCGACGACGATGTGATCAGGCTGAATGCGCACACCCATTCCCATGTCGTCTGGGGCGATGAGGCCGCGACGAAGCAGGTTTTGCAGCAAGACGGATTTGGTGGCTGTGAAACGCGTTTGCGGGCCGGTGGCGTTGAGCACGAGATCGCCTTCGAGGTGCTTGCCGCTGCTCAAGACGACGCGCACTTGGCCTCCAGCCGCCTCCACGCGCTCGATGTTCGCCGCATGAATCTGGAGCTGGCCTGTGAGCTGGGCGCTGGTGATCTGCGCATAGATTTCTGGGGCGATGCGGTGCCGGAGGATGTTCCAGCGTGCGGCGTGATGACGTGCGAAGGTTTTCTTTTCCTCCAGGGTGAAACGCGCCCAGATTCGCTGCGTGTGCGGGCGCATCTTATCGACGATGATGGCGGGGTTGGCTCCCATTTCACGCAATCGGGTGCAGTGCTGCTCCATGAGCGCGGTGAGCTTTTCGAGGCCGAGGTTGGCGAGGTCGGTATCCGGCGGAGGGAAGTCGGGATAGTCGATGCCGCGGAAGTGGGAGTTCGGCAGCCAACCATGCCTGGAGACGGCGTGGATGCGACCGAGCCAGCCGAGTGAGCGCAGCGTGATGATGGCATCGACAGTGGTCAATCCAGTGCCGAGCAGGATGATGGTGCCGATGTCAGGCGGCAGCTTTTCATGCCAGGGCAGCCACGGGTTGCCGACCCAAGCGGGATGAGCGGTGAGGGCTTCGGAGCCTGGGAGATCAGCCGGTGCTTCATTGCCGGTGGCGAGCACGATGCGGTCGGCTTTGACCTCCCGACCGCAGGCTAACTTTACCGTGCCATCACTCTCCACACCCACCGCCTCACCTTTGACATGCTGAACCTCAACAAGGTGGTGATGAGCGAGCGATTTGAGGTAGTCGCCATAGATGGCTCGCGGGATGAAGCGCTCACGCAGCTCGTAGTCGGGCACGAGATCGTAGTCGCTGCGGGTGCGCAGCCAGTTCACGAAATGATCCGGCAGATCGGGAAAGGCGGACATGTTCCGCGCGGCGACATTGAGCAAGTGCTCCAAGCGCCGCGTGCCATACGCCACTCCTCGGCCTTCGGGACGGTGATCGTTGATGATCGTGATGCGCGGAGTGTTCGTGGCGAGCCGGACGAGGTTCACCGCGGCGAGCGTGCCGCTGTAACCACCACCGAGAATGGCGATGTGGGGCGTGGTTGCAGAGTTCATGAAAAGAGGTGCGGAAGGGAGAAAGAGGTTGAGCATCTGTATATATTCCAGTATTGGAAGAAATGCAATCGCGCATTGCTCTCATCATCCTATGAATGCTCTCATTGTCACCACCGCCCTGAAACCCGGCAGCAAAACCCTCTCCGCCGCCCGCACTGTCCAACAACGCCTTGTATCCTCTGGCATGACCGTGGACCTAGCCGATCTGTCCGCAGAGCCACTGCCGCAGTGCGATGGTGCCACCTGCTACGCGGATGAGCGGGTGAAGGCGATGACCGTTCGTGTGAAGAACGCGGGCCTCATCGTGATGTGCTTCCCTGTTTATAACTACCAGGCGAACTCGGCGGCAAAAAACTTCATCGAAGTGACCAATGAGGGTTGGAAGGACAAGGTGGTGACCTTTGTGGCGAACGCGGGCGGTGACCGCTCGTATCTGGCCCCGCTGCCGCTGGCGAACTCGCTGATGGTGGACCACCGCTGCGTGGTGGTGCCGCAGTTCCTCTATCTATCCCCAGCCGCCTACGATGCCGCCGGGCAAGTGATGCTGGAGGGCCTCACTGGAGAGCTTTTTGAGCAGCAGATGAAGTCCGCCTGCCATCTGGCGCAGTCCTGGGCCACCCGCTGAGATGAACGCCTCTGTATTGACCTGCCTATGAAACGCTTTGCCCTCTCACCCCACGGCCCTGAAGTCTCCGCCCTCGCCTACGGTGTCTGGCGTCTCGCCGATGACCCTGATGGCTGTGATGTCGCCCGCGTGCGCCAGAAGATCGATACTTGTCTGGAGCTGGGCATCACCACCTTTGACCATGCGGACATCTACGGCCACTACACCTGCGAAGGATTGTTTGGGAAGGTGCTAAAGGATGCGCCGCACCTGCGTGACCAGATGGAGATCGTGACGAAGTGCGCGATCAATGTTTCGTGCGAGAATCGCCCCGGCACGCGGGTGAATCACTACGATGCTACGGCAGCTTACATCACGGCCTGCGTGGACCGCTCGCTGAGTGAGCTGGGCACGGACCACCTCGATGTGCTGCTGGTGCATCGCCCAGACTGGCTCACGGACGCGGCGGAGACAGCAGCGGGGCTGCAATCCCTGATGAAGGCTGGCAAAGTGCGCAGTGTGGGTGTCTCCAACTACAACACGCATCAGAGCGCCCTGCTGGCCCGCTTTCTGGGCCATGCGCCAGTGACGAACCAGGTGGAGCTGAGTCTCGCCCGCATGGATGCGATCTATGATGGCACGCTGGACCAATGCCGCTTGAACGATACGCATCCCATGGCCTGGAGCCCGCTGGCAGGCGGCAAGCTGATGACGGCGGAGGATGCGGACAGCGTGCGACTGCGGGCAAAGCTGGTGGAGCTGGCGCATCTGCATGGCGTGACGCCAGACGCCATCGCCCTAGCCTGGGTGGCGGCGCTGCCCAGCCGCCCGCAAGTCGTGATCGGCACGAATCAGCCTGCGCGGATACGCCAGGCCGCCGCAGCGGACACCGTGAAGCTGGATCGGCAGCAGTGGTATGAGCTATGGGAGGCGGCGAAGGGCCATTCGGTGCCCTGAGCCCATTCCAGGCTGGTGCTTGGATCAAAAACACGAATGGCAAACCGAACCACCAGCCAGATAAAAATGCTCGACGGTCAAAAAAACCTTGTCACATATTCCAATACTGCAATAACTAAAGTCGGCACGCCGTTACTCTTCTTCACCCCATCCCCGCTCACCACCATGTCCCCCATCTCCCTCCGCACAGAAGGCCGCCAATGCGAAGTCGCCTGGTTCTCCGCACTCTGCTCCGACGACTATGAGTTCCTCGGCGTGCCTGATGGCAGCCTCCGCAGCAGCTATGAGCACTGTGGCGACATCGTGCGCAAAGCGGATGCTCACGGCTTTCAAAACATCCTCCTGCCCTCCGGATGGATCGCGGGACAGGACGCCCTAGCCTTTGCCTCCGCGTTGGCACCACAGACGCAGCAGATCAATCTACTCGTCGCCCTGCGCATGGGCGAGGTGTGGCCGCCGATGCTCGCGCGTGCCCTAGCCACCGTCGATCACATCCTCAAAGGCCGACTCTGCATCAACATCATCTCCTCCGACATGCCCGGCATGAAAGAGAGCAATGAAACCCGCTACGAACGAGCCAGCGAGATCATCCAGATCCTCCAGGGCATGTGGCGCACGGACGGCCCGTATGAGTTCAAGGGCAACCACTACAACATCTCCCTGCCCACCACCGAGCCCGCGAAGACTTATCAGCAGAACGGCGGCCCACTCATGTATTTCGGCGGCATCTCGCCCGCCGCACAGGATTTGTGCGCGAAGCATTGCGACGTTTTCCTCATGTGGCCGGAGACGGAGGACCGCATCGCCGAAACCATGCGCGTGATGTCCGAAAAAGCCGCCGGTTATGGCCGCAAGATCGACTTCGGCTTTCGTAGCCACGTCATCGTGCGCGAAACTGAGGCCGAGGCCCGCGCCGCTGCGGATCACCTCATTTCCAAACTCGATGCCGCCAAAGGCGCGGAGATTAAAGCCCGCTCGCAGGATAGCAAGAGCGCCGGGGTCATGCGTCAGGACGAGCTCCGCGCCAAAAGCAAAGACCTCTACATCGAGGATCATCTCTGGAGCGGCGTCGGCCTCGCCCGCAGCGGCTGCGCCAGCGCCATCGTGGGCGATCCCGATCAAGTGCTCGCCAAACTGAATCGCTACATGGACATGGGCATGCGTGCCTTTGTCCTCAGCGGTTACCCACACCTCGACGAATGCGATCTCTTCGCGAAATACGTGCTGCCAAAACTCCCGACCTGCCGCATCAACGAACTGCAAAACCGCCGTGTGGCTGATCCCGTCACACCCTTGACGACCGCCCCTCGCATCTAATCAAAATCCGTCACCCTCAGCCCTTCTCTCTCCGCCTTATGCCACCTGTTCGTTTCGCTCTCGCCGGATTCGGCGCTTGGGGAAAATTCCATGCGCAATCCATCGCCGGAAACCCCGATGCCCGCCTTGTCGCCATCACCGCGCCTTCCGAGGCTTCGCGGGAGGAAGCTCGGAAACTCTATCCTGAAGCCCAAATCTTCGCCGACAGCCTCGAAATGATCGCGCAGGCCGATTTCGACATCATCGACATCGCCACGCCGAGTCACACGCATCGCGAAATCGCGCTCGCGGCCATGCAAAAGGGCAAACACGTCCTTCTAGAAAAGCCGATGGCCATCACGCTCGAAGACTGCAAAGCCATCGTAGCTGGCGCACGCGATCACGGCGTGCATCTCGCAGTCGGCCACGAGTTGCGCCTTTCCTCACAGTGGGGCCGCATCAAAGAAATCATCGCCGCAGGCACCATCGGCGATCCGCAATACGTGCTCGTCGAGCTGCTGCGCAAACCCTACCGCACGGGAGCGAGCGGCTGGCGCTATGACCAGAACCGCGTCGGCTCCTGGGTGCTGGAGGAGCCCATTCACTTCTTCGATCTCGCCCGCTGGTATCTCGAAGACAGCGGCGACCCCGTGGAGCTCTACGCCTATGGCAACTCCCGCGATCCGCAGCGCCCCACACTCTACGATAACTTCAGCGCCATGTTCAAATACGCCAATGGCAGCTACGCGGTGGTATCGCAGACTTTGGCCGCCTTTGAGCACCACCAGACCGTCAAGGTCAGCGGCACCAAGGGCGCACTCTGGGCTGGCTGGAGCGGTGCGCTAGATCGCACCCTGGAACCCAACGCGTTTCTCAGAGTCTTCGACGGTGAAAAACTGGAGGAAGTGACGCTCACCAAGCAAAGTGGGGAAGTCTTTGAGCTGCGGGAAGAAATCGCCCAAAGCATCGACATGGTGCGTCGTGGTAGAAAACCCATCGCCACCGGCCTGGATGGCCTCTGGAGCGCCGGACTATGCCTCGTCGCGGAGGAGTCCATCCGCCAAGGCAAACCATTGCCAGTGGGAAAGATGCTACAGTTTTGAGTGACACGCACTTCTTCACAAAACCACACAACCAGTTTCACGCCGAAACCTCCATGAACACCCGCCGCCATCATTTGAAATCCCTGGCCGCACTCGTCGCTGCCGGGCGCCTCCCCTCGCCAACCTTGCATGCACAAGACCGCCCCGCACCCTCAGAGCGCGTCACGATGGCCGTCATCGGCACGGGCAGCCAGGGCACGCAGGACATGCGGGGCTTCCTCCAAGACGAGCGCGTGCAAGTGGTCGCCGTATGTGATGTGGAAAGGCAGAGCGCACGCTACAATCGCGCCTTCAAATCTGATTTCGGTCGCGAGCCAGCACGCCTCATCGTGGACCAGCACTACAAGGAAGCCTCGCCCACGAAATCAGGCAGCGGCAGCTTTTGCAAAGCCTATGAAGACTTCCGTGAAGTGCTCGCTCGCGATGACATCGACTCCGTCCTCATCGCCACCCCTGACCACTGGCATGTGCCGATGAGCATCCTCGCCGCCAGGGCCGGAAAGCACATCTACTGCGAAAAACCCGTCTCGCTAACCGTGCGGGAAGGCAGAAAGCTCTGTGATGAAGTCGCCAAGGCCGGCGTGCGCTTCCAAGTCGGTTCTCAGCAGCGCAGCGACATCCGATTTCGCATGGCCTGCGAGTTCGTGCGCAATGGTCGCCTGGGCAAGATCCAGCATGTCACCATCGGACTCGCCAGCCACAATCGGGACAACAACAAAAGCGCCCACCTCACCGCCACCGAGCCAGTGCCCGAGGGACTGAACTACGACCTGTGGCTCGGCCCCTGCACGGGCGATCTCCCCTTCTGCCCCGCACGCCTGCACAGCAACTGGCGCTGGCTCTGGCCGCACGGTGGCGGCAATGTGACCGACTTTGGAGCCCACCACCTCGACATCCTGCAATGGGCGCTCGGCATGGACGGCAGCGGCCCCGTGGAGATCTTTGATCCCAAACCCGAATGGCCAGCGAAAGGCGGCTTTTATCAGACCCCGGAACTCTTCTCCTTTGGCGTGCGCTACGAAAGCGGCATCACCGTGACCGTCACCGATGCAGAAAAAAACAAATCTGGACTGGTCTTCGAAGGGGAGAACGGCAAAACCCTCACCGTCGGCCGTGGAGCCCTCCAGAGCACGCCTACCGACCTGCTGCGTGACCGCATCCGCCCAGAGGAGATTCATCTCTACGAGAGTAAAAGTCACTCGCGCAATCTCATCGACTGCATCCTCGAAAAACGGGAAACCATCTGCCCACCCGAAGTCGGCCACCGCAGTGCCACCATCGCGCATCTGGGCAATATCTCCCTGCGACTGGGCCGTGGACTGCGCTGGGATCCAAAGTCCGAGAGCATCCTCGGTGACGACGCCGAAGCGGCCGCCATGCTCGCACGGCCAGCCCGTGAGCCCTGGCAGATTTCATAACGCCAGACCATCGAGAGCGGTGCCTTTAGTTTCGTCTTTATCCCTCAATCCGAGTGTCAGGTTTCAGGTTCTCCGAATCACGGTGTTACGAGGCATTGCCGGAACTCCTCAAAAAGTGTGGCACACAACGATCGCAACGCTTTGAACCTGAGCGCTTGATACTTTGAACTTGAAACTTGAACCAAGTTTTTAGGTTATCTCATGCCCGCCACTCTCCACGTCATTGATGCCTTCACGGACAAAGCGTTTGGCGGCAATCCGGCGGCAGTTTGCCTGCTCGATCAACCTGCGGACGAGACGTGGATGAAGTTCGTTGCGCGGGAAATGAACCTGTCGGAGACAGCTTTCTTGGAGGTGATCGACGAGGGTTTTTCGCTTCGCTGGCTGACGCCCACCGTCGAAGTAAAGCTCTGCGGTCATGCCACGCTGGCGGCTGCATTCACGTTGTGGGAGACGGGAGAGCTGTCGAGGGATCAGGCCGCGCGTTTTCACACGTTGAGCGGCTGGCTCACCTGTCGGCGCGATGGCGACTGGATCGAGATGGATTTCCCAGCAGTGGTCTGTGTGTCCAGCGATGCACCGCGAGGATTGGCGGACGCTTTGGGCTGCGAACCGATTGCCTGTGGCTTCAACGGCATGGATTATCTTGTCGAAGTAGCGAGTGAGCAGGTGCTGCGCAGCTTGACGCCCAACTTCACCGCGCTCTCGACGCTACCGATGCGAGGCGTCATCGCGACGTGCCGAAGTGAGGCACCGGAGTTTGATTTCATCTCCCGCTTCTTTGCGCCTGCCGCAGGAGTGAATGAAGATCCCGTGACCGGCTCCGCGCACTGCGCTCTCGGCCCATACTGGCAGCCGCAGCTCGGCAAATCAGACTTCACCGCCTACCAAGCCAGCGAACGAGGTGGCGTGGTGAAACTGAGTGTGAATGGTGATCGTGTGCTGTTGCGTGGCCGGGCCATCATGATGAGCCGGGTAGAGCTGATGCATGGAACTCTGCCAACTCGTTGATCATGCGATGATCAACGATCACGGTAAGTCGGTCCATACCGAGGAGGACTGCAACCCACACGCCACCGCGCTCTTCATGAGTGACGCGTGGTATTGGGCAGCCGTGGATGAGCAGCCGAAGCTAAATGCCAAGTCGGACCTCGTGGTGGAAATTTGTGACAAAGCTCATTCCAGCCTCGACTCGGCAATTTCCCAGAAGTTGCGAGCGGATAAGCTGCTCCTTGACGCTGTTTTCTCTCGTAAGCTCGCCGCATTTGTCTTTTGCCATTCGTCGGCTTCCGGCAAAGTAGGTTTTCGACTCCATGAAACGCCTTCTCAGCCTTACTTTGCTAACAACGCCTCTTTTTGCTACTGAGCCTGCCACCAGCGTCACCGGCACTCCCGGCATGGTCGCTTTCTGGGACTTCGTGAAGCGTGAGTCGGACGGTCAGAAGCGTTTCATCGCCCATGTGCCCGCCGGCTCAAAAACCGACTACCCGCTCGATGCCGCGAACTACATCAAAGACTACTGGGGAGCAGGTCGTGAGGCCACGTATGCCGATTTTCCTCTGCTGGGTCGTGGACCCTTCGGAAATGCCGTCCGCATCGTCAAAGAAACCGATCCCGACTTCCGCCCCTTCCTCTTCGTGCCGCGTGAGCGATTGCACGACACGCCACTCGACATCAAAGGCGCGGGTAAGTCAGTCACGGTCGTCGTGTGGGCCATCCGTGAGAGCGGAAATCACGCTCTCGCAGGTATCTGGCATGAAGGCACCGATTTGAAGGAGAAGACCACGACCACCATCGCCAAAGTGGAGCGTGGGCAGCGTCAATACGCGCTCTTTGCCGGCCTGAACAAGCAAGGCAGCGCCTGTGGCCATGTCTCGGAGAACGGAGCCAGCTCCTTCCTGAACAAATACGCCCTCCACAAGTGCAACTCCACCGACCTCGCGCCCGAAGTGCCCGCCGAATCGTCCGCCGAGGTGCTCGACAAGTCCTGGCAGTGCTTCGCGATGAACTTTGATCATGAAAAGGACGAACTCACCGGTTGGCTGAACGGCGTCTCCGGCGACCGCTGGCTCGACAACCCGAAAAAGGATGGCCTTATCAAGTCCGCCTACAACGCCTACATGCAGGGCTACTTTGCGACGCTGCCCGGCAAACAAGACGGCGAGGACGAAACCTTCCCCAAAGAGCAATACTACAACCCGCCCGAAGGTGAGCCGCTGAACGTGAAGGTGCTGCGTGAGTCCGCCGATGAACGCGTTGAGCTGCGCGAGCACCGCTTCACCAAGATCGAAGTCACCCTGCACGGCGGAAAAGAGGTCGCCCGTGACCTCGTGGCGCTGCGCCTGAACCCCTGGTGGTATCCGCACGACCTCTACACGCCAAAGGAACCCAACGGCGGCGGTCCCTTCACCATCGGCCGTGTCATTCACAGCAGCCGCAGCGTGGGTTTCACCGGCTGGATCGGCGGTGTGGCGGTTTTCAATCGGGCTCTGAGCGCGGAGGAGTTGGCAAAACTGTCGGCGATTCGATAAAGTGGCTTCAGGCGAAACTCTGCATATCCCATGCGGCTTTAGCCGCAGCCATCGGGCAATCACCGAACCATCTGCTTTCTTCAGGTGTTGGTAGAAAAATGTCCAAAGCAAGCCGTGGCTGGCAGATTAGAGATGCATGGCCAACTGGGCCACGTCTCGCGATTCTCACCCACATGCCTTCCCTCAAACTCATTCTGGCCTTATATTTCGTGGGCCTGTTCCCACTCTCAGCGATGGCGCAGGATCAGGTGGCGATGCTGCTGCACGAGCGCACTTTCAGGTCGCTTCAGGGGCCGTTGGAGCAATATGTGCAGGATGTGGAGGCACGTTTTCCGGTGAAGATGCATGTCATCCAAGGCAAATGGGAGACGCCGAAGGCGGTGCGGGAGACCGTTAAGAGCCTGCATCGCGAAAAGGTGATCAACGGCGTCGTCCTTGTCGGTGCGATGCCGATGCACCGGTTTTTCATGCATGAGAATGCCAATCCAAATCCGGTCTATTATGAGGACTTCGACATTGCGTTTGTGGACAAAAATAAGGACGGCGTGGACGATTCCTACGTCGGCAACCTGCAACTCAAAGTCTGGGTGGCGAACATCCGAGCGACCGAAAAGGCTCTGGAAGATGATCTTCCCGCACTGCGGCGATTTTTTGCCAAGACGCACGATTTCTACACGGGCAAGGTAGTCCCGGAACCGCGCACGCTTTTCTTCAGTTCAGACGAGCCCACAGAAGATTGGGCTGGGTCGGGAGATTGGTTCAAGCGGCGCGGTGGTGCCCGCTTTTCTGCGCCGGGGGATGTGACGATCCTGGAGGGCAAGGGCTGCACGCACAAGGCGGCGCTGGAGGCCTTCAAGAAGCATAGCTACACTCTCACCTGCATCGCGCTGCACTCGGATGAGACGGGGCACGCGTTGTTTGACGAGGATCTGATGGCGCAGGAAATCTTCGACTTTAAGACCGGATCGCTCATCACCATTAGTCATGGCTGTTTTGCGGCGAACTGGACTAAGACGGAGAAGGATGACAACGGCCCGAATTGCGGCCTGAGCTGGGTATTCTCGAAGCATCTCGGCCAGGCCTTAGTCGGCCAAGTCCGCAGCGGCGGAGTTGGTTTCGATGATCTCATTTACGAGCGCCTGCGTGCCGGAGATTATCTCGGGAAAGCCTATCTGCCGTGCAAGCAGGCGCACGAGATTGAACACGCTATGGGCGACAAAGCACCTGGCGATATCGTCTCCGGCATTCTGATGATCGGGAACCCGTTCTTGATGCTCAAGCCGGTGAAACGTGAGACTAACACACGCCTCATGATCAAAAACGCGGTCTATGGCGATCTCGCCAACAACACTGTGGTCAATGTCACCCAAAAAGTGGCGGACTGGATCGAGGAGGCACTCCCGGTGGCTGCTACGGCTGAAAACTTTGGTGACCCTGCGAACGGCATCGAGAAACAACTGAAGGTCGATTACACCCTGGATGGGGTCGATGGGACGATGACCATCGAAGAGGGAGAGTTATTGAAGATTGGGAAGTGAGTTCACCTTTTCTGCTCTTCTCATGGACACTCATTCAGCTGCTCGACGTTACGGAATCTTCTGCGTGCTCTTTATCGCTCTGGCGACTGTCACGGTGGCGGCGGAGCCGATCACGCGGATTGCGGATGTTCGTGCGTTGTCGCGTGAGGTGGCTGCAGAGGGCTTGCCGGTGCGGGTGCGCGGTGTGGTAGAATGGTTGCGCGGGGGCAAGGGGCCTGATTTCACTTTGGCGGATGAATCGGCGGGCATTTATGCGCTACCGAGTGCCGAATCAAAGGCGGAGGCGGAGGCGTGGAAGTTGCATGCGAATTTGGAGATCGAGGTGGAGGGGGTGACGAGCGCGGGGGGCTATGCGCCGGTGATTGTAGCGCAGCGAGTTTCGGTGCTCGGTCCGGGAAAGGCGTGGCCGCTGAGGAAGGTGAGCATCGCGCATCTGAGTGGTGGGCACGAGGATGGGCAGCGGATCGAGTTGGAGAAGGTGGTGGTGCAGTCGGTGATCGAGGATGGGGAGGACGAGATGCGTGCTTTGCGTGTGTGCAGTGGCTCGGGGGACTACACGCTTTTGTGGATGAAAAAAGAGCCGTGGAATGAACCGGAGAAGGTGATCGATGCGGAGGTGGTGGCGCGAGGGACGGTGCTGACGCTGTATAACTCGCGCCTGGAACAAACAGGGGTGCGTATCGCGGTGAGTGCGATGGATGACTTCACGTTGATGAAGTCGCCGCCTGATCCGTTTTCGGTGCCGCGAGTGGAGATTGGGGCGTTGCGGTTGTTCCGGCCTGAGGGCGTGTCACGGCATCGGCGGTCGGTGGAGGGCTCGGTGACTTGGGTGTCGGCGACGGAGCTGGTGATCGAGTCGGAAGAGCGTGGCGTGAGTGTGCGAGCCACGACAGCAAAGGGCATCCGGGTGGGAGATCGCGTTTTGGTTTCGGGCTTCATCG
This sequence comes from Verrucomicrobiaceae bacterium, assembly GCA_016713035.1. Lineage (NCBI taxonomy): Bacteria > Pseudomonadati > Verrucomicrobiota > Verrucomicrobiia > Verrucomicrobiales > Verrucomicrobiaceae > Verrucomicrobiaceae bacterium. The sequence goes on along the minus strand of JADJPW010000011.1, from coordinate 64,316 downwards.
AGGCGCGGCAGCCGATCGCGTTTTTTACCAATGCGGCGGTGAAGAAGATCGCCGATGGCGAGGCACCGCCTGCCGTGACGCCGAGTGTGGAGGAGATCCTGAGAGCGAGCCATGATAACTCAGGTCGGTCCTGGGGACTGCCACCGAAGGATTTTAATTATCGACTGGTGCGGATCAAAGGCACGCTGATGGCCCATCTCGCGGCTGGGACTGAGGCGTTTTCCATTCAGGCGGAATCCGGCGAACAGGTGGCGGTGAGGTTTGCCTCGGGGGCGGGTGGATTCTCGCAGGCTCCGCTGGCGGGCAGCGTGGTGGAGGTGACGGGTGTGGCCACGGTGCTGCATGGTCCGGGCGATCCGCTGCCGGAGTTTCGGCGTCCGGTGGGCGTGGAGCTGCTGCTGCGTGAGGCGGGTGATTTGCAGGTGCTGAGTGCGCCGTCGTGGTGGACGCTGAGGCGGCTTCAGTTGGCCTTGGCCGGTGTAGCTGCTTTGCTGAGCCTTGTGATGGCTTGGGTGCTGCTTTTGCGCCGGACGGTGAAGCGGCAGGCGCTGCGCATCGAGAATGCGCTGCGCACGCATCGTGACGCAGAGCTGGAGCACGAGGCGGCAAAGCGGGAGCGCATTCGCCTGGCGGGTGATCTTCATGATGGGGTGCATCAGCTTCTCAATGCGGCGTCGTATCGACTGGAGAGTGTGGCCAGACTTTCGGAGAGTGATCCTGTTGCGGCACTGCCGCATGTGGCGGCGGCGAAGAAGATCCTCGACCGCAGTCAGCATGAGATGCGCTCCATCATGTGGGGTATTCATGAGCTGGCGAAAGGCGAGCCGGATTTCTCCGAGCTGCTCACTCATGCGCTCGCGGGCATGGATCACTGGCCTGCGGATGTGGTGAAGGTGAGTCGCGAGGGCTCGCCGCAAGCGGTGCCTGCACGTGCGGCGGGGAGTCTGCTGCTGCTCACGCAGGAGGCGGTGCAAAATGCGCTGAATCACGGGCAGGCGACCGAGATCCAGGTGCAGGTGAAATTTGCCGATGAGGCACTGCATTTGACCATTGAGGACAACGGTCACGGTTTTGATTCGGCGACGGTTCAACCCACCGCGCAGGGTGGACTGGGCTTGGGCAGCATGAAACGCCGCGTGGATGAACTCGGGGGCACGCTGCAACTGACCTCCGCGCCCAGGCAGGGCACGCGGCTGCACATTGAACTGCCTTGGGACGCACTTGCGTCTCTTTTTCCGAAAACCCCTTCTCCAAACACAGCCCCATGACCTCTGCCAAACCCATCCGCATCCTGCTTGTCGATGATCACGCGGTGCTGCGAGAGTCGCTCGCCTCCATGCTGGCACTGGATGCAGCCTTTGAGATCATCGGCCAGGCCGGTAATGCCAGTGAGGCGATCCAACTCCATGCCGCGCTGAAGGCCGACATCACGCTGCTGGACGTGCGTCTGCCGGGAAAGGATGGTTTTTATGTGCTCGAACAACTGCTCCAGACGAATCCGCAGGCCCGCGTGATCTTGTTTGCCTCCAGTTCGCTCGCCAATGAGGTGCGCCGTGCTCGCGATCTGGGTGCTCACGGCTTTTTGCCAAAGCAGGTCACACTGGAACAACTCAGCCAAAGCATCCTCCAAGTGCATGAGGGCAAGAAGTGCTGGGAACACTCGAATACCGTGCCCCAGCCGCTCATGGAGGCCCTCAGTGCACGCGAACTGGAAACGCTCGATGGTTTGCGGCGTGGACTCACCAATGTGCAAATCGCCAAAGCTCTCGGCATCAGCGAGCACACGGTGAAGCATCACGTCAAAGCCGTGTGCGGCAAGCTGGATACCTCCGACCGCACCGAGGCGGTGGCACGGGCGTTTGAATTGGGGCTGCTGTAGGGGGGATCTCCCACCTCCAAAATAGCCTGATCGGGCCATATCGGTGATCGGGTTCTGGGGTGTCTCTATAACCTTGCCTTTTTGGTTATATGACAAAGCCCCTCAACCAAGCGCTCCGACAGCTTTTTTTCCTGATACGTTCACGGCCATGCCTGGGTTTGCTGGCAGCATGGGCCGCTCTGAGCACGTCTGGCTTAGCTGCGACTGGCACTTGGACTGGCCCCGGCACCACGTGGGACACTAGCGCCACCAACTGGTCCGGCGTCTCCGGCACCCCTTGGGACAGCACCAACGGCGCGACCAACAACGCCATCACCGGCAGTGACCTTACCGTCAGCGGCACGGTTTTCACCAACGGCATCACCTTCAGCGCCACCAAAGCCATCAGCGGTGGCACGATCACGCTGGCGGGCAGCAATCCGTTCATCGACGTGACCACCTCCGGCCAGACTGGAACCATCTCCTCGGTTCTCGCTGGCACTTCCGGTTTCACCAAGACCGGCGCAGGCAATTTAACTCTCACCGGCAGCAACACCTTCACCGGAGCACTCACTGCAAACGCTGGAACCGTATCCTTCTCCTCCCTCAACTCAGCGGTCAGTTTGGTCCTCGCTGGCGGCAATTTTACGGCCAACGGCAACACCACGGTGGCTTCGCTGGCAGCGAATTCCGCAGGCGGGATTACGGTGAATACCAGCTATCTTACCGTGGGCTCTCTGACCGGCTCCAGTGCGTTGACGGTAACGCAGGGCACGGGGACACAATATACAAGCGGTCTCAAATTGACCGGCACCTCGAACAGCGGCTTCAGTGGAACCATCACCGCTGGGGCCTCGCTCTACCTCGCCAACGAGGACCTGCTTGGCACCAACGCTAATGCGCTGACTCTAGGTAGCGCTCTATATAATAATAGCGGAGTAACCACGCTCACGGTGGCGAACCATCGCATCACTCTGACGAGCGGGGGGCATAGCTTGAATGGTAACATGAATCTTACAGGCGGCCTCACCGGCACCGGTGGGATCAGGGTGCGAAGCGCTTCTGCCGGTGCAATCGTGATTGGGGGCACGACCAACGATTACGCTGGCAACACCGAGGTTTACACCGACAGCGGCAACAACTCGACCCTGCGATTGGGTGCGGGCAATGTCTTGCCCTCCGGCACCGGCAAAGGAAATCTGCAGTTGACCACGTGGAGCACCGGCTATGCGATCCTAGACCTGAATGGTTTCAACCAAACCGTCAATGGCCTAAACAACAGCAATTCCGCTGGAACTAGAGCAATCATCGACAACGTGACGGCGGGCGGCAACGTCACGCTGACGGTCGGCGCCGCGAACGCCACCGGGAACACCTTCGCTGGCGTCATCAAGAACACGACCGGGACAGTGAACCTCACCAAGATCGGCACCGGCACCCAGACTCTCACTGGCGCAAATACCCACACCGGTGGAACAACCGTGAATCAAGGCACTCTGACCGTCGGCACGGGCGGCACCCTCGGTGCGACCACCGGGGCACTCACGGTCAGCAACACCAACAGCACCGCCGCCGGGACGGCCTCCGTCCTCAATCTCGCCACCGCCGTGGACACCACAGTCGGCAGCCTGAGTGGAACGATTGCCACGCCGACCAGTGGCACCAACACCGCCACTATCAATACACAGACAGGCCGCAACTTCACCGTCAATCAAACCGCCGCTGGCACCTACGCCGGTGTCATCGCTGGAGCAGGCAGCGTGACCCTCGGAAGCCTGAGCACCAATACGCTCACTCTCACAGGCACTAACACCTACACCGGCACCACCACCGTCACCGCAGGCAGTCTGCAAGTGGGCAGCAGTGGCACCGGCACCACCGGCACAGGAGCTGTCACGGTGCAGACAGGCGGCACCATCTTCGGCACGGGGACCGTGAAAGGTTCCACCTTCACTGCACAGAGTGGCTCCACCGTTCAGGCTGGCGATGGCACCGCACAAGCCAACTACGGCACACTGAACTTCACGCCTGCATCGGGCAGTGGCACCTTCGACTTCCAGAGCGGCAGCAGCACCATCTTGGGACTCAATCCAGGGGGGACAGGTGATTTGCTGAACTTCAACGGCTTGTCGGCTGGCACCTTGAACTTCAATGGAGGCCTCACCGTAACGGCCCCAGGCTACACACCCATCGGTGTGGATGTCTTTAACCTCCTAGATTGGACCAACATCTCCACCACCACCTTCGCCAGCCGTTTCAGTGCAGGCTCTTACAGCGGCTATCTCCTCGGCAATGGTGATGACAATCTAGGCTTCAATCTCCCCGACATCTCCAGCTCCGGCTACGCCTGGGACATCAGCCAGTTCACCACCAACGGCACCATCAGCACCGTCTTCGTCGCACCCGAGCCCAGCCGCGCTCTGCTGCTCATGCTCGGCCTCATGGGTCTCATTGCTCGCCGTCGGCGTCGCTGACTCTCGACCAAACCCTCGGCATCAGTGAGCACACGGTGAAACATCACGTCAAGGCCGTGTGAACCAAGCTGGATACTTCTGATCGCACCGAGGCGGTGGCTCGGGCATTTGAGCTGGGGCTGCTGTAGGGGGCGCTTCCACCTCCAAAATGGCCTGACCGGGCCATATCGCCAATTCCCTGGTGAGTTAGGGATAGAGCAGTCCTGCCATCCATCTTGGATGCCCAGCCCGGGACGCATCGACATGGCACCTGAATAGGCCCCTCTACTGCCCAACCATGAAAAAATATCTTTTGCAGAGCTGCCGAGCGATCACCGCTGCAGCAGTCGTCTATGTGAGCCCCAGTGCCTCCGCTGACGTCACCAAAGCTGATAACACCACCGCTCTGAATCTCGGCGGTAGCTACACGGGGGGCGTTGCACCAACCGGAACTGATCTGCTGCTCATTGATAGCACTTTGACTGCGGCGAGGACGGCGGCTCTGGGCGGCAACGTGTCGGTCTTGGGCATCGCCGCCACCTCTGCGAATGCACTGACGATCAACAACACCGCCGGTGCCACCCTCACCATCGGGGCCAGTGGTATCACCAAGTCTGGAGCCGGCGGATTGACCTTTAACCACGCGACTAGCCTGGGCGGAAATATAACGATGAGCACCGGCACCTCGGCGCTGTCGTTCAATGGAGGCCTCACACTGACTGCGAATCAGACGTGGGCGATAGCGAATAGCCGCATCAATTTTAGTGGCCCCCTAACTACCGGGGGAAATACCCTGAACATCTCTGGCACGAGCGGCAGTTCTGGCATCGTGAGTTTTTACACCACCAACACCCTTGGCACAGAAATCACCTTTGGGACGATGGATCGGATATACGTCCAAGGCGGCACGGTCACGTTCAACGGCACGAACAATACCAATTCGAGGTTCCAAATGTTTGGCGGCACAGCGAATGTCGCTTCCATGGGCAATCTGACCGGAGCCAGCAGCATTGGCAAAGATAGTGCCTATGTTCAGTCAGGTGCCACGCTCAACTACACGGGAAACACCTTCTCCAGCAACAAGGGCTTCAGTCGTGATAACAATGGCAACTCAACAATCAACGTCACCACATCTGGCCAAACCCTCAGCATGAGTGGCAATCTCACCACCGGCACGGCCACTGCTACGGGCGGTTGGGTTTTTGGAGGGGCTGGCAATTTGACACTGACGGGCGTCATCAATAACGCCAACAACACCACAGTCACAAAAAATGGCGCAGGCACACTCACCCTGGGTGGCCTCAATACCTACGCTGGCACCACCACAGTGACCGCAGGCAGTCTGCAAGTCGGCATCGCAGGAACCGGCACCACCGGCACAGGCGCTGTCACGGTGCAGACAGGCGGCACCATCTTCGGCACGGGGATCGTGAAGGGTTCCACCTTCACTGCACAGAGTGGCTCCACCGTTCAGGCTGGCGATGGCACCGCACAAGCCAACTACGGCACACTGAACTTCACGCCTGCATCGGGCAGTGGCACCTTCGACTTCCAGAGCGGTAGCAGCACCATCTTGGGCCTCAACCCAGGTGGGACGGGTGATTTGCTCTCCTTCAATGGCTTGTCGGCTGGCACCTTGAACTTCAATGGAGGCCTCGCCGTGACAGCCCCAGGTTACACACCCACCGGCGTGGAAGTCTTTAATCTCCTTGATTGGACAAACATCTCCTCCACCACCACCTTCGCCAGCCGTTTCATTGCGGGTTCGTATGGCGGCTACCTCCTCGGCAATGGTGATGACAATCTGGGCTTCGATCTCCCTGATATCTCCAGCTCCGGCTACGCCTGGGACATCAGCCAGTTCACCACCAACGGCACCATCAGCACCGTCTTCGTCGCGCCCGAGCCCAGCCGCGCTCTGCTGCTCATGCTCGGCTTCGCAGGCTTTGTGACGCGTCGCAGGCGTCAGTAGCTCCATCGAACCTCTGCGGCCAATGCATTGAGTGTGTCGATTTGCGGTCAGTGACTGAACGAGAGCTGGAATAGGCTAAAAAGATGTCCAAAAAGGCCCGACTTCGGCAGAGAGTGGCTACATGGACTTCGCACCCACCCATCCCTCCACCCCGCCGCTGACGCATCAGCAGTTCATGCGGCTGTTCTTGGAGTCAGAGCGGGAGTTGTTGCGCTATGTGATGGCACTGGTGCCGAATGTCAGTGATGCGCGGGATGTAGTGCAGGAGACGGCGGTGGCGCTGTGGCAGGCCAGGGAGAAGTATGATCCTGCTAAGCCTTTCATTCCTTGGGCTTGTCGCTTTGCGCTGAATGAGGCGCGGATGCATCTGCGGACGGAATCACGGCGCCGACGGCTCATTGATGAGGATGTGGCGGTGCTGTTGGACGAGCGGCGTGTGGAGGTGGCTTCGACGTTGGATGTGCGGCGTGAGCATTTGCGGGATTGCCTGAGCCGATTGCCGGAGGAGCAGCGCCGGCTGGTGCGTGGCTACTATTTTGATGAGGAGAGCATTGAGGCTCTCGCGGGGCGACTCGGTCGGGGTGTGGAGGCGATTTACAAATCGCTGCAACGCATCCGGCAGGCCCTGCACCAGTGCATTGAGCGAAAACTTCAACAGGAGTGTTAAACGATGAAGAACGATCACCCAGAACTCAGCGATCTCATCCAGGCCTGCCTGGACGGTCAGGCCTCGGACGAGCAAATCACGCGGCTCAATGCCGAACTGCGATCCGATGCGGCAGTGCGTGATTTGTATCTGCAACTGGCGGACACGCACTCCTGCCTCGCGGTGGATGAGAGTCTGTGGATGGATGAAATCGCCGATGTCCGCGCTTTCGAGGCACCGACGCGTCAGCCATCGACGTTCAACTGGCTCAACTGGCGGCCCATCGCGGCAGCGGCAGCGGGATTGGCTCTGGGCATGTTTTGCACGTCGGTGGTGTTTGCCTACACGCAGCCGAAAGCGCCCGTGGTGGTGAGCAAAGCATTGCCTGTGGCGGATGCGGACTTTGAATCGGGATCGCAAGTGCCTGCGCGGGGCATTCCTTCGCAGGCGGGGGCTTGGAGCGGTGACTTCTCACGCGTGGTGACAGCGGAGAATGGCATCACACCCAAGCAAGGCCAGCACATGTTGCGTATCCTGCGAGCGGACCATGAGCTATCTCCAAAAAATACACTCAGCTATGTGGGATCAGTAGCACAGGTGATCGATCTGCGTCCGCTGCGAGCGGAGTTATCGGGTGGCGAGCCATTGGTCGAAGTGTCCGCGCAGTTCAATGCCATCCCGATGCCGCAACGCGGATCGTTCGAGTTCAACGTGAAGGCCGCAGCCTTTCGTGGCGACATCGCCGCTGCGCCGAGGCTTTGGGAAGATCATGAATCCAGCGTGAGCCGATCCGCTCGCACCGTGGTCGCCGACTCCGATGCAGCGACCTGGCAATGCGTCTCCATGCCACTGGTGGTGCCAATGGATGCCGATTTCCTCGTCATCGAAGCCGCCGTGGTCTCCAAAGCCCCTCAGTCGGAGCAAAACGTGGCCGAGTTCCCCGGACACTACGTCGATCAAGTCGAAGTCCGCCTGACCGGCTCCGCCAACGCCTGGGCTGTGGCCCATAACGCGAACTGACGCAGAACAACACGCCGTTAAGCCATCTTCTGCTTCCGCATGTTGCAGCAGACCGGTGTGGAAACCGAGCCGCTCGGGAGCGGGACATCCGCCGGGAATCCATCGGCAGGATCAGTGGCACTACCATGAGTGAATCTGTGAATGGTGGTCGAACTCGCTGTGGCCGCCGCTATCCCTGATGCCTTTTTCGAAACTCCTTCGGTGTCATACCGGTGCGTTTGCGGAATTGCTGGGTGAAGGCGCTCTGGTCGCAGAAGCTATGGTTGAGTGCGATTTCGACGATGGGGGCGGAGCTTTTAGCGAGAGCTTCTGCGGCTGATTGAATGCGTGTTCGGATAAGCAGCTCGTATGGGCTGAGCCCGAGGGCGGAGCGGAGTTTACGGTGCAGGTGGCGTTCGGAAAGGCCGGCAGCTCGGGCAAGCTCACCTGTGGTGACGATCTCGTGGCAGTGCTCGCGGGCGTATTGCACGGCGGCGGTCACCTCACGCACATCGTGGTGGTGCATTCGGTCCTCGTCGCGTCGGGTGATGCCCATGACTCCGATGACTTTGCCACCCTTGTCTCGCACGGGCAGCTTGGTGCAGAGGAACCAGTTTAGGTTCCTCTGCTCGTCATACCAGACCTCAAGGCGGTTGATGAGTGCTTTTCCACTGCGGATGACTTTTTGATCGTCCTCACGGTAGGCCTTTGCGACCTCCGGCGGGAAGAACTTTTCGTCCATCGCGCCGACGAGCTCGGTCTCGCTCTTAATGCCGAATCTCTCGAAGGTGGCGCTGTTAGCAGCGATGTGGCGTCCCTGGTCATCCTTCATGAAAAAGAACACTCCGGGCATGTGCTCGAAGATGACTCGGACGCTCTGTTGATCGGCGATTTTGGCAAAGAACTCGGCTTGAAGGCGGGGCAGGCTCATGGCCGGATTTTAACAAAGAATGGCGGCCTGTCTCTAAACATTGGGAGCAGATCAGGCTAGGATCGGAGCAAGTTTATCACACTCAGACCGCTATTCTGAACCGAGTCTTTTGTCCCGGTCGGTGACCAAGCGGCGCAGATTTTCAAAACCAGCCACGAATCACCCATACGCACGCCACTTTGCCATGCAAAACATACTCACCCACGCCAAGGACTCCGCGATGAGTCACGAACACTTTCCCGACATCAAGGCCATCGTCTATGAAGGGCCAAAGACCAAGAACCGCCTCGCATTCCGTCACTACAATCCAGATGAAGTGGTGGGCAACAAGACCATGCGTGAGCACCTGCGCTTCTCGCTCGCGTATTGGCATGCTTTGAAGGGGACTTCTTCCGACCCCTTTGGTGCGGGCACACGCCAGCGTCCCTGGGATGATGGCGGCGACAGTGTCGAAAACGCAAAGCGTGTGGCCGATGCTGGCTTTGAGATGATGCAGAAGCTGGGCTTGGGCTTTTACTGCTTCCATGACCGCGATGTCGCTCCCGAGCTTGATGATCTTCAGGCCAGCAGTGATGCACTGGATGCCGTAGCAGATCATCTCAAAGGGCTTCAAGAGCAGACAGGCATCAAGCTCCTCTGGGGCACCGCCTGTCTTTTTGCCCACCCGCGTTACATGCACGGGGCGGCCACTAGCCCGAATGCGGACGTGTATGCTATCGCCGCAGCACAGGTGAAGAAGGCGATGGAGGTCACACATCGTCTCGGTGGTGAGGGCTACACGTTCTGGGGTGGTCGTGAAGGCTACGCGACGTTGCTCAACACCGACATGAAGCGTGAGGTGTCGAACCTCGCCCACTTCCTGCACATGGCCGTGGACTACAAAAAGAAGATCGGCTTCAAAGGGCAGTTCTACATTCAACCCAAGCCACGTGAGCCCTCGACGCATCAGTACGATAGCGACGCGGCTGCGTGTTTGAACTTCCTCCGTGAGTTCAACCTGCTCGAACATTTCAAGCTCAACATCGAGACCAATCATGCGACGCTCGCGCTGCATCGAGTCGAGCACGAACTCGCCGTTGCGGCCAACGCGGGGGCCTTGGGCAGCATCGACGCCAATACCGGCGACGAACTCGTCGGCTGGGATACCGACCAGTTCCCAACGAATGTTTACATGACCACGCAGATGATGCTGCAGCTTCTCCGCGCAGGCGGTTTCACCACAGGAGGGCTGAATTTTGACGCCAAGGTTCGACGCGAGAGCCACGAGGTGGTGGACATCTTCCACGCCCATGTCGGTGGCATGGACGCCTTTGCTCGCGGTCTGAAAATTGCCCACCGCATTGTGGCGGATGGCGAACTCGACGGTTTCGTAAAAGCCCGTTACGCGACCTTCAACTCTGGTATTGGTGAGACCATCACCTCTGGCAAGGCCACGTTTGAGACACTGGAGAAGCACGCCCTCACAGTTGGCCGCGTGATTCCCACGAGCGGACGCCAGGAGATGCTGGAGAATCTGATCAACGACTACATGGATTGAATGGAGCACGAATCATGAAGCCGCATTCTATTTGGCGTCCTTTGGTCCTCGCACTTTTGCTAGGTGCCGCACAGGCCCACGCGGCGGAGCTTGGTATTGATTTTCCTCTCGGCGGTCACGACTTGCTCCCATCAGGCAATCTAGCTGGGTCGAAAGTGTCCGCGCCCAAGGACGGCAGTGTTGCGACGTTCGAGATTCAGCGGGTGGGTGACGTGCCTTGGGCTGAGTTCTGGCGTGTTCATGTCAAACAACGCCCGGCGAACTCATGGAGTGTGCAGGTCGTCTCCGACGTGCGCGGTGCCATTGCAAAGGGGGACGCCTGCCTGCTTGTTTTTTATGCCCGCGCTGTGGAGGGTGCAGCCTCGGGTTTCGCCTCGGTGGAAGCACACAAGCCGCCGAAATTTCCAAAACTCGGCAGCACCCTTTTCCGGGCAGGGACTCAATGGCAACCAGTCGTCCTGCCCTTCACTGCGAGCGACGAGGGGCCGGAGGGCAAATGCGCCGTCTCCATCCATCTCGGCGGCGAGGCGCAAAAAGTGGACATCGGCGGGCTGCGCCTGCTGAACTATGGACCGGCTTTTCCCCTGCAAAAGCTGCCCCAGCCACGTTTCACTTATGCAGGTCGGGAGCCTGACGCCACGTGGCGGAAGGCGGCGCATGAACGCATCGAAAAGAACCGCAAGGCCACTTTTTCCATCACGCTGCGCGATCACGAGGGCAAGGCCATCACGGATACCCCAGTGGATGTCCGTCTGAAGCGGCACTCCTTCGGCTTTGGCACCGTGGTGACGGCAAAACAGCTTTGTGACACATCGACTGACGGAGAACGCTACCGGGCCATCGTGGACGAATGCTTCAGCCGGGTCGTTTTTGAAAACGAGATGAAGCGCGGACCGTGGCAGAGTGCCAAAGACAATACCGGCAGCCTGGGCTATCGCAGGGCCTGGCTCGATCAATCGCTCACTTGGCTAGCCGGGCGACATTTCAGCGTGCGCGGGCATTACCTGTGCTGGGGACCGTTTGAGCAGTGGTCGGAGAAGCTCAAGGACCAACCCCAGGCCATCCGTGAGGGGGTGCTGGCCCACATGCGCGACATCGTCCCCGCCATGGAGCAGCACGTCACCGAATGGGACGCCCTGAATCATCCAGCCGGATGGGAGCCTCAAAGCACCATCGATACCGTGCTCGGAGACGCCTTCTATGCGGAGGTCTTCCGCGAGGCGGAGCGGCTCACCGCACTGCCGCTGTGGATCAATGAAGATCAGGTCTTCCGTCCCGGTCGCCAGCAGGAGGAGTATTTTCAGATCATCCAGAAACTCCTCGCCAGCGGCGTGAAGCCTGCTGGTTTAGGGAATCAGGCCCATTTTCACTTCAGCTACCTTCCTTCACCGGAGGAGATGCTCGCAAACTCGGAGCGCTTTGCTCAGCTCGTGCCAGCACTGCAAATCACCGAGTTCGATGTGGACACCAGCGGCGACGAAGCGCTGGCCGCCGACTTTACGCGTGATGCGCTCACCATGGCCTTCAGCCATCCAGCCTACACCGGCTTCGTCCTGTGGGGATTCTGGGAGGGTGCTCATTGGAAGCCTGCAACGGCCCTCTGGCGGAAAGACTGGAGTGAAAAGCCAGCGGCGAAAGTCTGGCGTGACCTCATTTGCAACCAATGGCACACCGAGGAGCAGGTAAAATCGGATGAGAAGGGGGGCGTCTCCTTTCGAGGATTCTTCGGCATCTACGAAATCAGTATTCGCACACCGTCAGGCCTGCGAACCCTGACCGTGGATCTTGGAGCCGACAAGCCACGCACCACGATAATCAAACTCCCCGCCCCCTGAAGGAGCCCGAGCACCCGCTCAACTCGAAATGAGGCTGACGAGAAGGTCGATATTTTCGTGTCCTCGTGATCAACAACCACGCCCGCCGCGCAGCACTGCCCCACGACGCTCATGACTATGCCAAGCGCATCGGCGAGCGGCTGCCGCGCAGCCTTCTGGAGCTGCGGGAACGCGGTGGCTTAAGCAAATGCGGTCTGGCTCGTAAGAACGGCATCAGCCGCGAATACATTGGCAAGCTGGAGTATGGATTCACTTCTGCGGTAGAAGTGACGATGCCTCACCTCACCTTGGGGACAAAATAAATGTCCAAATGGGGCCTGTGTCGGCAGAGGTCAGACACATGGACTCCCCCCTTCCTTTTTCCCACACTCTGCCGCTGAATCATCGGCCGATCATGCAGCTGTTTTGGGTGTCGGCGTGGGAGTCGTGGCGCTATCGACTCCGCAGTTTTGTTCTCCTCCTGCTCGCCTCACCCGCGTGGACCGCTCCATCGCTGACGAAGCCTTTCCTCGATGCCAACTGCATCGACTGCCATGACAGCGAAACGCACAAAGGCGGCCTGAATCTCGACGATCTCGCCTTTGAGCCGACGAAGCACGCCAATGCGCTGACCTGGGAGCACATCCATGACCGGGTGGCCGCAGGCGAGATGCCGCCGAAGAACAAACGCCAGCCGGATGCCATGGAGAAGACGGCTTGGTTGGCGGAGCTTTCTCAAAGCCTGAAGTCAGCATCTCTCGCTGTGCAGCAAAAGGAAGGTCGCGGTCCGGTGCGGCGGATGACACGCACGGAGTATGAAACGACCGTCTGCGATTTGCTGCACATCAAGTGCGATCTAAAGGGCCTCTTCCCCGATGACGCGGTGACGGCGGGTTTTGACAAGGTGGGCGAAGGCCTCACACTCTCCGCCACCCACTTCGCCCGTTATCAGGAAGCAGCCGACAAAGCGCTCGCGGATGCGATTTATCATGCGGGCGGTCTGCGCTACTCGCAGGATGGCCTCAAGTATTTCAAAGGAAACGAGAAGACCTTCACCAACTACGGGAACTGGGTGGAGGGTAACAACTTCGTGCTCACCTCGCAGATGTTTTATCCTTACACGGTCATCATGGGACCATGGGCACCGTTGAGCGGCAGGTATCGCATCCGCATCACGGCGCAGGCTCGCAACAACGGCGGCAAGCCCATGCCCATCGCCATCGGCGTTCACAGTCATCAGTCATCCAAGCCGGATGCGCCCGACCTGCTGGACATGCGCGATCTTTCCGAGACGGAGATGCGCACCGTCACGATGGAAGCCGATCTCCAGCGCGAGGAGCAGATCAATATCTTCGGCCCCACGCTCTACGGCCGTGATTATCTATTCCCAGTCGCCCGCAAAGGCGAGCGCTGGACGAAGCAGGCGCTCGTGATCCAGAAAGTGGAGATCGAAGGTCCGCTCAAAAGCGATGGCAGCGTGGGCGGTTGGCCATCGCAGGGTTATGTCGAGTTGTTTGATAACTTGCCGCTGCGTTCGCTCTCGGAGATCACCGGCGTGCCTGCGTTCAAAGGGGCACCCAATCCATCGCGACCCTTTTCCGCCAAGCCCAAAGAGGACGCGGAAAGGCTGATCCGGCGCTTCTTGCCAAAGGCCTTTCGTCGCCCTGTGACGGAGGAAATCGCCGCGCCGTATGTCGCACGCGTGCTGAAGGCACTGGATGCGAGCGTGCCTTTTCATCAAGCCATGCTCGATGGCTACAAGGCGATCCTTTGCTCACCACACTTCCTCCTGCATGAAGAAACACCCGGGCCGCTGGATGCTCCCGCGCTCGCCAATCGCCTCGCCTATTTCCTCTGGAACGGCCCGCCCGATGAAGCACTCATCAAAGCCGATCTCTCGCAAGCCAAAGAGCGCCATGCGCAGGTCGAGCGACTGCTGCGCGATCCGCGATCCGCACGCTTCGAGAAGTCCTTCGTCGATCAATGGCTGGACCTCAAAAAGATCGACGCCACCTCGCCTGACGGCCTTTTGTATCCCGAGTTCGACGACGCGCTGCAGCACTCCGCCTTGCGCGAAACGCAGCTCTTTTTCCATGACCTCGTCACCGAGAATCGCAGCCTCTTGGAAGGCGTGCAGTCCGACTGGACTTACCTGAATGCACCGCTCGGCTGGCTCTACGGATTGCCCGAGATCATCGGCCATGAGTTGCGAAAGGTGAAATTGCCCGCTGGTAGCCAGCGCGGCGGATTCATGACCCAGTCGAGCATTCTCAAAGTCACCGCCGATGGCGCGAAGACCTCGCCCATCCTACGCGGCAACTGGATCAATGAAAAAATCCTCGGCATCATCCCGCCCGCACCACCGAGCGACGTGGCGAAGATCGAGCCCGACATCCGTGGTGCCACCACCATCCGCGCCCAGCTCGCCAAGCACCGCAACACGCCCGCGTGCATGAGCTGCCACACCGTGATCGATCCGCCGGGCTTTGCGCTGGAGACCTTCGATGTCATTGGCGGCTATCGCGAGTTTTATCGCGGCGCAGGTGGCAACGGCGGCATCATCGAGATCCTGCCCAGTAAGAAACGAGTCCATCGCGGACCTGCCGTCGAAGCTGGCTACACCATGCCGGACGGACGCGCCTTCGCGAATGTCACCGAGTATAAAACCATGCTGCTGGAGGACAAAGACGGCCTCGCCCGAGCACTCACCGAAAAACTCCTCATCTACGCCACCGGAGCACGCGTGCAGGTTGCCGATCGCGATGACGTGGCCGCCATCGTGAAGTCCCTCCGCGCCGAAAACTACGGCCTCCGCAGCCTCATCCATCACATCGTCGATAGCCGCCCGTTCCTGAACAAATAAACGAAGAACCAACAACAAGGAACCAGGAACCAAGAACTCACTTTCTGACCATGAACATCAATCTCCGCCAACCCATCGTTCGCCGTCACTTCCTCAGAGCGGGAGCTGTCAGCCTCGCCCTGCCCGCATTGGACGCCATGCTTCCACGCGGCCTCCGCGCCTCCGCGCCAGCCACACCGAAACGACTGCTGCTCATCGGTCGCAACCTCGGCCTGCACGCACCGTTCCTTTTTCCAGAGACCGCCGGTTTGAAATACGAGAGCACGCGCTACCTGAAGCATCTCGATGAGCATCGCGGCAAGTTCACGATTTTCTCCGGTGTCTCGCACATCAAATACAACAACCATCACAGCGAGGCCGGACTCTTCACCGGCGTGCCTTGGGACCGCATCAAAGAGCCCGCCAAAAAGCACGACAACGGCATCTCGCTCGATCAATACGCCGCCGAACGAATCAAAGCCGACACCCGCTATCGCAACCTCGTCATCGGCCCGCCCGTGCAGTGGAACTTCTCCTGGAACGATCGCGGCGTGCCCGTGCCCAGCGAGCGCAGCCCCAGCAAGGTCTTCAAGCAACTCTTCATCAACGGCAGCGCCGATGAAGTCGCCTCCGAAACGCACCGACTCCAAACTGGACGCAGCATCCTCGATCAAGTCGGCAGCGAGGCGAAAAGCTTCGGCAAGAAACTCGGCACTGAAGACCGCGAGCGACTGGAACTCATGTTCAGCTCCATTCGCGAAACCGAACAAAACCTCCTGCGCTCCGAAGCCTGGGTGAACCGCCCGAAACCCAGCGTCTCTTACCCCGCACCGAAAGCCGATCCGAGCGGCGAAGAAATCATCGCCCGCGAAACCCTCTGGTTCGACATCACACGCCTCGCCTTCCAGACCGACTCCACCCGCGTCATCCTCCTCACCATGGGCGATGCCGGACGCGCCAAGCTCGACGGCCTCACCCTCGCTCACCACGACGCCTCGCATCACGGCAAAGACGAAACCAAGATCGAGCAACTCGCCATGATCGAGGAGACCGAGCTGAAGCAACTCAGCCGCTTCCTCACCACCATGCAGCAGGCCAAGGAAGGTAACACCAGCCTCTTCGACAGCACCTCCATCCTCAACGTCAGCAACCTCAGCAACGCCTCCGCCCACACCTGCGAGAACCTCCCCATCATCCTCGCCGGCGGCGGCTACAAGCATCAAGGCCACGTCCTCAAAGACCTCAAAAACAACACGCCGCTCAGCAACCTCTTCGTCCGCATGTTGCAACAAACCGGCATCGAGACCGAGCAGTTCGGAGCGAGTGAGGGTGTGCTTGGGGATGTCTGATGCGCTCTTTTCTTCTCACCTCTTTCTCTCTCATGAAAATCATCTCGCCCCTTTACCTCGCCCTTCTCACGGGCATCTCGTTTCAACTCACTGCCGTGGTTCACGCGGAGGCACCTGTGACCACGGCGTCCATCAAGCAGCGAGGCCTTGTCTCCCAAGGGGATGTGAGCCGATTGGCAGCAGTAATGGCGAAGGCGCGGCGTGGGGAGGAGATTTGCGTGGCGGCGATTGGGGGATCGATCACGGCGGGTGGGTTGCAGACAAAGGAGCCGAAGAATCGCTACATCTCACGGGTGGCGGATTGGTTCACGCGGACCTTTCCGAAGGCGAAGGTGCGCTTTGTGAATGCAGGCATCGGCGGCACGAACTCGCTCTACGGTGCCATGCGGGTGCAACGCGATGTGCTGAGCAAGAAGCCAGACCTCGTCATCGTGGAGTATGCGGTGAACGACAATCACCCGGTGCCGATGTTCTGGGGCAGCTATGAGGGCGTGCTGAGGCAGATCCTCCGCGAGCCGCAGCAGCCGGCCCTGGTGTAGTTGTTCTTCATGCAGCGGAAGGGCGAAAACGCTCAGGAGACGCAGCACATGCTGGGCCGTCATTATGATCTGCCGATGGTCAGCTTTCGCGATGCCTGGTGGCCGGAGATTTACAGTGGTCGCGCGGTGTGGGAGGTGATGTATGCCGACGTGGTGCATCCGAACGACACCGGACACATTCTCGCCTCCGAGCTTTTGATCGCGCTGCTCAATGACGTAAATGCCAAGCCCGAATCGAGCGCCACCGCGAGTCGTGCGGACCTCCCCGCGCCAATGATCACGGACCTCTTTGCCAATTGTCGCTATGCCCAAGGCACCGACTTGAAGCCCACTCAAAACAGCAGATGGACCCAAAACGCGGACCACACCAGGTGGGAAAGCCCCGCTTCGACCGATGGTAGCATTGAGTTTGGCTTCGCGGGCAAGCTGCTCTTCGTGGGATACGACATCGACAAGGACTCTGAACCCTTCGCCAGCTTCTCCATCGACGGCGGCAAAGCGCAGCCTTTGAAAAACAGTCCCAACCGCTTGCCGCTGGCCGAGGACTTGCCCCCAGGCCAGCACCGCGTGCGTATCGACTTCGCAGGCAGCAAAGTGCCCGCAGGATCAGCCGCCAAGGTGAAGATCTGGGCCGTCGGTGCCGCTGGACTGGTGAAATGAAGTAGAGCCGGGAAAGACGAAAACAGCTCTTTCGTCTTCTTGAAGCCACACCTTGCCACGTTCTTCTATTTTCATGCTGAAAACCGCCTTGTCGTTGACCTCCCTGCTGTTCGTTACGCTCACCTCGCTCCATGCCTCCGATGCTCGCGATCACCTCTCGCCGCATCAACGTGCGATCTTGGAATCGAAGTCGCCATCGCCGGAGGAGTATCGCTTCGGCTTTGATCTGCCCGCCGGGCCGCAGTTCACGGAGGCGGAGAAGGAGGCGCAGCGGGAGCTGGGCAAAGGTGTGATGCCGATGGTGATGAAGGCGTTTGAGGCGGGGGCGGAGTCGGTGACGCTGGCTCCGGGGGACTATCGCTTCGGCCAGGAGCGCTGGCAGGGGGCGAAGGTGATTTTTCCACTGGGCTTCGAAAACATGCAGCGCGATGCCGCGCATCCCTTCGTGATCGATGCCACGGGCGCGACGTTTTGGTTCGATCTCGATGACAAGCAGATGCCGCCGGGGCATCGCTGCGTGGGTTTTCGCAACTGCCGCAACCTCGTGCTGCGCGGCGCGATCATCGACCGCGGCACACGCGGCTGCATCGAGGGCCGCATCACGCGCATCGACCGCGAGGGCAATCGCTTTGAAATCCAGCCCTCGCCCGGCGTGGTGGTGCCCACGAGCTACAAGGGGGCCGACGAGCAGCGCTTGTTTCCCTTCAAGAGCGACGGCCGCTTCTGCGTGCCGCTCTACGACATGCAGGCCGGTGTGCGGAAGCTGCGCTACAAAGACATCACGCCTTCCGAGGGCGGGCGTTACTGGGTGAACATGCTCGAACCGCAGCTCATGGAGCGCCTTCACGATGCGAACTGGGAGCGTGCGTATGGCGACCTCGGGGTGGTGCGCGTGGGCGATGGCCTCTCCTGCCTCTACACCGGCACGGGAGCCATCGTGCTCGATGATTCGGCGAACATCACCCTGCACGGCGTCAGCGTATATGTGGCCAAAGGCGGCCCCAGCGAGAGCGGCGGCGATGGCGCACATCTGTGGAAGGACTGCTACTTCGGCCCGCGACCCGGCAGCAGCCAGTGGAAAGGCGCGGACGGCTTCCTCTGCCGCTCCACGCGATATGGCTGCGTGATGGACAACGTCACCATCCGCCACACCGCCGATGATTTGCAGAACTTCCACGGCATCTGGGGCAAGGTGAAATCCGTGTCCGGCAAACAGGTCACGCTGGAGACAAATGGCGCGCTGCTTCCCACGCTCCGCAACGCCCGTGCTGGCGACCGCTTGCGCTTTATCCATCGCAAAAACGGTGCGCTGCTCGGCGAGGCGAAGCTCATCTCGCACCAGGATTACCAACTCACCCTCGATCAAGACGCCACGCCCTTTGCCGAAGCGCAGGCCGAGTGGCTCGACCACGAATGCGGAGGCTGGGTAGTGCAAAACTGCCGCTGGGAGGACAACTTCCAGCGCCTGCTCATCATGTCCGGCCCCGGACTCGTGCGCGGCTGCACCTTCACCCGCATGGGCAGCAACATCAGCCTCAACACCGGCATGGGCCTCGTCGGCGGCATCCCCAGCGACATCACGATCACCGACAACACCTTCATCGACGTCAGCTCACGCCCTCACAATGCCGCCATCGAGGCGCACGCCCACAATGCACAAGGCGGCTTCGGCACCCCGCCGATCGAGCGCCTCATCATCACCGGCAACACGATCACCCGCAGCGGCGGCCCCGCCATGAACCTCATCGGCATCCAGGATTCCCGCATCGAAACCAACGTCATCAACTCCCCCGTCCGCGCCACCCTCCGCGCCACCCTCCTCGCCCGCCCCAACGACGAACCCGACCGCCAAGCCATCCTCCTTCGCCACAGCACCCGCGTGACCGTGAAAGGCAACACCCTCACCGATCCCGAAAACCACACGCAACCCGATGCGACGAGCAAAAGCCGCGTTGTTGGTCTTGATGCAACGAAAGAGATCACACTCGATGGGCAGAAGCTCCGCGATACGCCTGCTCGCGCGAAACCGCGCGGCAAGAAGTGATGGCAGTTGGGCAGACTCGCGGAGATGAGGAATGCGGCGGCGTAGAATCCCATTGGCGGGAAGCGTGGCACTGCTCACAGTGTCGGCATCGTCATGAAGCCCGCGCCCATCCCGCAAGACTACACCACGTTCCTCGCTCAGTTAAAGCAGCGAGTTGTCGCCGCTCGTGTCCACGCCGCCCGAGCGGTCAATTATGACTTAGTGCTGCTCTACTGGGACATCGGGCAAGGCATCGTCGAGAAGCAGAAGAACGCCGCTTGGGGTGATGCCGTGGTGGAGCGCTTGGCGAAGGATTTGCAGCGAGCGTTCCCGGAGATGAGCGGGTTTTCGGCTCGAAACATCTGGGACATGAAGCGGCTCTATCTTGCTTATTCAGACCCCAACTTTTGGCGTCAAGGTGTCGCCAAAACGCGGACGGCAGGCTTGGAGCTAATTCTGCGACAGGCTGTCGCAGAATTGGAACCCATCGGCTCCGAGACGAGTCTGCGACAGCCTGTCGCAGAATTGACAGAGACTCGGACGAATACGGGCATCAATCCTCTGGAACAAGCTGTTCCAGAAAAACTCTCACAAGCTGTGAGAGAATTGGTTGCCAGGATTCCATGGGGGCAACACCTCGTCATCCTCAACAAAATCACCGACCCCGCCGCCCGCCTCTACTACCTCCGCGCCACCGCGAAGCTCGGCTGGAGTCGCAGCGTGCTGCTGAACCAAATCAAGGCCGGAGCCTTCGAGCGCGCCGTCAAAGAGAAGAAGACGCACAACTTTGAACTCGCTCTGCCCGATCACTTTGCCGAGCAGGCTGATGAAATGCTCAAGAGCCGCTACAACCTGGAGTTCCTCTGCATTGGCCGTGCCATGAAGGAACGAGAGCTGGAGAACAGGCTCATCGAGCGGCTTCAAAGCTTCATCCTCGAACTCGGCTACGGCTTCTGCTTCGTTGGCCGGCAATACAGGCTCGCGCTTGGGCGGAAGGAATACTTCGTGGACCTGCTTTTCTACCATCGCTTCCTCAAGGCCCTCGTCGCCTTCGATCTGAAACTCGGCCCCTTCGAGCCCGAGCACGCGGGCAAGATGGACTTCTACCTCAATCTCCTCAACGAAACCGAACGCGCTCCTGACGACCGCCCGTCCATCGGCATCATCCTCTGCGCTGAGAAGGACGACATCGAAGTGGAGTTTGCCCTCAAGACCAAGCAGAACCCCATCGGCGTCGCCGAATATGAACTGCAAGCCAAGCTGCCCGCCGAGTTCAAAGGACGTCTCCCTACCGCAAAACAACTGGCCGAAGTGTTGCGTGAGGCGTTGCCGTGAATCACCGAAGCGCCTGCGACGCTTCATGATCGGTCGCCCTAGAATGCAGATGGCGAATGCCGGCCCCCTGCACACAGTGACGACCTCAAACTCATGCGGCAGGCACTCCGACTCTTCAATGCTCTTCTTTTCACCTCGATGACAGCGCTGCACGCCGCCGATGAGAAGCCTGTCGTCAGGCATCCCGATTACCAGATGGTGCTCGATGGTCAACAGCTCCAAGATGTGCCAAAGACAAACTCAAAAGCGAAATGAAACACATCCCCTCACTCATCACGGCTCTGCTTCTCGCGCCGCTGGCCGTTCTGCATGGCGCTTCAGGAACACCGCAGGCAGGAGTGCCTGCGTCACGGCCCAACGTCCTCATCATCCTCGTCGATGACATGGGCTGGGGCGATCCGCATTGCTTCAATCCGCAGTCGAAGATCGCGACGCCGCACATCGACAAGCTCGCGGCGGCGGGGATGAAGTTCACGAATGCTCATGCGGGGGCGTCCATTTGTGTGCCGAGCCGGTATAGCCTGCTCACGGGACGGATGCCGTATCGCACCTGGAACTCCAGGGACGCCAAAAAAACGACCCGCAACGGCCACGAACTGCTGCATTTCCCGTTGCCCATGCTCCAGTCGGAGCCGCAGCGCTTGAACCTCGCCACGCTAATGAAGCGGCAGGGCTACGCCACAGCCTGCGTCGGCAAGTGGCATCAGGGCATGTCAACAACTGCTCAGGCGGATGGGACGCTGAAGATGTCGCCCGTGGACTTTGGCTTCGATGACTACTTCGGCTTCGATGCACCGGAACAGGCACCGTATGCGTTCATCGAGAACAAGCGCTTCGTCGTCGAACCGACCGAAACCATCGAAGACCATCCCGGCGAAGGCGTGACCAATCCCGAGACGCAAGGCGCACACTGGCGCAAAGGCCTCGCGGCACCGGGATGGAAGTTCGAAGGCTATCTTTCCACCCTTGCAGCCAAGGCAGATGCCTGGCTCGAGAAACGAACCAAGAACCAAGAACAGGGAACCAAGAACAACATCCCCTTCTTCCTCTACTACGCCATCCCCGCGCCTCATGCGCCGTGGGCCACCGCGAGCGAGTTCAAAGGCAAGAGCAGCGCGGGCCAATACGGCGACTATGTGATGAATGTGGACGCCATGATCGGCCAAGTGCTGACCACTTTAGACAAGCTGAAACTGCGGGACAACACACTCATCGTCTTTTCCAGCGACAACGGCCCCGTCTGGTATCCGCAGGACATCGAAAAGTTCGATCACCGCGCCGCTGGTCCGTGGAATGGCATGAAAGGCGCACTCACCGAAGCCGGACATCGCATGCCCTTCATCGCGAGCTGGCCGGGTCAGATCCAAGCAGGCAGCTCGTGCGACGAGTTGATCTGCTTCAGCGATATGATGGCCACCATCGCGGCGCTGCTCGATGAAAAACTCCCGAACGACGCAGGCGAGGACAGCTTCGACATCTCACCCCTTCTGCGCGGCGAGAAACCCGCGCAACCCATTCGCAACGGCATGGTCCACGTGAACTACGGCTCCTACACGCTCGCCATCCGCGACGGCGACTGGAAACTCATTCTGCCCTCCTGGATCTATACCGTGAAGGACGGCACGATAACGCCTGACACCATCGTCGAGACCAAAGGCAAAGGTCTCATCGACAAGTTCCAACTCTACAACCTCCGCACCGATCCGGGCGAGACCATCAACGTCTTCACCCAAGAGCCCAACAAAGCCAAGGAACTCTTCACCGCGCTGAAGGCAGACATTGCACGAGGACGGAGTCGTTGATTCCAAACCCACGCTCAGACGGGCGAACTTCAACGCAGGCAAGACTCGGGTGGCTCTTCGCGGACAAGTTGCTTGGCATGATGAGTAATGGTGAAAGTCAGCGTGGATCAAATCCGCGTTCCTCGTCAGCCCGCCATAGTTTTGAATGTGGCTTCGGCTTTAGCCGAAATTGATGCTAGAAGCTGCGGCTTAAGCCGCAGCCACTTTTATGACACGCCTCTTCGCTCTCTTCCTCGCACTCACCTTGTCCGTCGCTCATGGGCAGGAACTCGATCTCAGCCGGTTCAAGCTCACTTTCAGCGATGAGTTCGAGGGCGACAAACTCGACACCACGAAATGGCAGGCACCCAAGATGCCGCGACAGGGAAGTTGTCGGTGGGTGGAGTCGCTGGCGACGGTGAGCGATGGGGCGTTGCATCTTGGCATCCGATTGAGCGACGATCCGGTGCTGCGCTATGACTGCGCGGCGGTGCGGACGCGGAAGGACTATGATCCAAAGCAGACGATGTTTGCGCAGCGTTACGGCTACTTCGAGGCGCGGGCGAAGTTGCCGAAGAACATGAAGTCGGACTACTGGGCCGCGTTTTGGATGATGTGCGGCAACGTGAACAGCTCCGATACGCGTGAAGGCATCGAGACGGACATCATGGAGAGTTTTCAGCAAGCGGGTGAGCCTCACTACGGCATGGCCTTTCACTGGAACGGCTATGGCAAAGAACACAACTCCACCGGGGTCAAACTCGCGCCGACACCAGAGTTGAGCGATGGCGGATTTCATCGCTTCGGTTTGTATTGGGATGAGCACTTCTATGTGGCATTCTTCGACGGAAGAGAGGTCGGCAGGACGGATCTCATGCGGCTCGGGCAGAAGGGCGATGGCAAGACGCCGTCGAAAGGGCCATGTCAAAAGCCGGGCTATCTGAAGCTGAGCTGCGAGGCGGCTGTCTGGGCCGGCGCGACGAATCAATGGGAGAAGGACCCGACGAAGGAAGATGAGTTCGTGGTCGATTATGTGCGTGTTTATGAGGGCACGTTGCCTGCGCCGGTGGCGGAGACCATTCCCGTTCACATCCAAGTCGATGCTGCAAAGCCCATCGGCCCGCTGAAGCAGATTTGGCGATTCTTTGGCGCGGATGAGCCGAACTACGCCTACATGCCGCATGGTCGCGAGTTGCTCGGCGAGCTGGGGGAGTTGAAGAAGGACGAGGTCTTCTTTCGCACGCATAGCTTGCTCACCACGGGCAAGGGCGAGCATGGACTGAAGTGGGGCTCGACGAATGCTTACACGGAAGATGCGGCGGGGAAGGCGATCTATGATTGGAGCATCGTGGATCGCATCTTTGACACGTATCGCGAGCAAGGCCTGCGGCCGTATGTGCAGATCGGCTTCATGCCGCAGGCGCTTTCGGTGAAGCCGGAGCCGTATCGGCATCACTTCCCAGATGCGAAGTATGAAGAGCTGTTTGGCGGCTGGGCGTATCCGCCGAAGGACTTCGCCAAGTGGGAGGAGCTGGTCTTTCAATGGGCAAAGCACTGCGTCGAGCGCTACGGCAGCGATGAGGTGCTGCGCTGGTATTGGCAGACGTGGAATGAGCCGAACATCGACTACTGGCGCGGCACGCGGGAGGAGTTCTTCAAGCTGCACGACCACGCCATCCATGCCGTGCGTCGCGCCATTCCCGGAGCGAAGGTCGGCGGGCCGGATCTCGCCGGTGGGAAGGGTGGCGACTTCCTGGAGGCCTTTCTCAATCACTGCCTCAAAGGCACGAATCGAGCCACAGGCGAAAAGGGCACGCCGCTCGATTTCATCTCCTTCCATGCCAAAGGCAGCCCCAAGCAGGCCGATGGACATGTGCGCATGGGCATCGCCAATCAGCTCCGCGAGATCGATGAAGCGTTCGCTGTGATCGCCAGCCATCCCGAGGTCAAAGACAAGCCCATCATCATCGGCGAGTCCGATCCCGATGGCTGCGCCGCGTGCAAGGGCGCGGACCGCGACTATCGCAACGGCACGATGTATTCCAGCTACACCGCCGCCATCTTCCCACGCAAGCTCGACCTCGCCGCGAAGCATGGCGTGAATCTCGAAGGAGCACTCACCTGGTCCTTTGAGTTCGAGGCGCAGCCCTACTTCGCCGGCTTCCGTTCACTCGCCACCAATGGCATCGACAAACCCGTGCTCAATGTCTTCCGCATGTTCGCCCGCATGACTGGCGACCGACTCCCCGTGCAAAGCGATGCCGCCACCTCGCTCGACGACCTCATCACCACCGGCGTCCGCAGCAAACCCGACGTCTCCGCCTTCGCCGCCCGCCATGGCAAACGCATCACCCTCCTCGCCTGGCACTACCACGACGATGACCTCCCAGGCCCCGACGCGAGCATCACGATTCAACTCACGAATACGCCCGACGGCAAACCCAAGCAAATCCGCACGCTCATTGATGAAGGCCACTCAAACTCCTTCATCGCCTGGCAAGCCCTTGGCTCACCCCAAAAACCCACCGCCGATCAAATCCGCCTGCTGGAAGACGCCAGCCGACTCACTCCTGCCTCCGATCAAACCGAGCTCAAGTCCGCGAACGGAAATACCGAGATCCGCTTCACGCTCGCGCGGCAAGGAGTGACGTTGGTTGAGCTGGAATGGCCTTGAAAAGTAGCTTCGGCTTTAGCCGAATCATCACGGAAGGGTGCCAATCTCCACCTTGCCACTGCCTTTCTGGTTCCATAAACTCGGCCCATGAAGACTCTGAGCATCTCATACCCCGAATCGCTTCTCGGCTCCCTGCACCTTTCCGAAGGCGAGTTCGAGCGCGAGGCACGCATGGCCATGGTCGTGAAGCTCTTCGACACGGGAAGGCTCAGTTCCGGCCAGGCGGCCGAGATCGCGGATATGCCACGAGTGCATTTTCTCCTTGAACTCGGTCGCTGGGGCGTCTCCGCCTTGCAGACGAGCGAGGACGAGTTGGAGAGTGATCTGAACGTCGCCCGCACGCTGCATGACCGTCATCAACACTAGCCCGGCCATTCATCTCCACGCCGTCTTGCCTGGAGGACTGGGTTCGTTGGCAAAATTGATCGGTGAGGTCATTGTCCCCTGGGAAGTCAGCCAAGAACTCGCCGCTGGTCATGCCAAAGATGCCACTTGGCAGGAAATCCTATCCTCCTGCAAACATCCTTCATCGACGACCTCAACACCTGCCGCGTCGCACTTAACCGCCTTCAGCTGCATAACCCACCTCGATAATTCTATCTGTCTATCATCACATCAATCGGCGTCTGGACTGGTATCGCTAGAGCAGTCGCAACGGTATTGTAGATCGGAAGATCGGCCTCAGTTTCGATACTCATGGCCAGCGCATAGCGGACTCGACGGTCGTGACAATTGTGACGTTCATGACCTGGAGGGAACGAACGGGTTGCCCACCAGCCTTTGATTGGAATCACGGCGACACGATCCATCGTAGCCAGTTCGGCGGCAGTGCCAGTCCACACATCCTGATGCAGCGAGCCTCCAATGCGCCTGGCCTTGGGGCCAAGTGCCCACTGATGATTGCTGGCATTTGCATCCACCGTGATCTCATCATCACTTTCACCTTCGTCGTCCTGCTGGATCGCTGCGTTGAGTTTCGCCCGAAAAACATCTTCGGCTTCATAGGTGTGCTTTACCTCGAACCGCAGACCACATGACGCATATCGATAACGATTTTGAGTCGGGTGTGCGCCGGGGACGGCTCTTGACCCCGGATTCGGTTCAATGAAGTAGGACAGCGTGATTCGAAGCGTGGCTGGTGTCTCGCCAGCCCTTAGCAGCAAGTCGCGAGGCCACCAAGGCAGTTCATGGATATGCCAATCGCGAGTGCCTATTCTTTTCTGCACTTTACCCTCGGAGTTACGGGTCTCGATCCGCTGAAACGGTTGGAGCGTATTCTGCGAAAGGATCGTGGCCCGATTGTTGGCGCTTTTCATCGCACGTGCCAGATCAGGCTCTCCCCATCCATAGACTCGGAGCAGTTCTCTGACTCTCTCCTTTGGCACACGGGCATGAGGGTCAAGACCAGCCAACATCCGCCTGTTCCAACGAGCAGAATGAACGATCAACGCCCGCACCGACTCAGGCCAAAGTTCAGGATACTGCTGCATCAACATCGCTCCCAACCTTGCAGCCAGCGCTGTTGCAGCACTTGTGTCGTGCATGGTGCGGAATGGATGGAGACGCCAGCTCTCGGAGGTGCTCAATGGCCTTAACGATTCCAGCGCAATAATCTCATTGTCTGCGGTGCGTGCCAGGTTGCCGCCTTCCATGACGATGTCCGGCTTGAATGGCCACTTCGGCTCCCAGATGCGGGAGGTGCGACTCGTTGGGCAGAGGGTGCCGGATTGGGCAATCGGTTGAGCATTGGTTGCTTCTTCATCACTCTCAACAATGCGGTCGTAATGCGTGATGGCTCCAACAGAGATGGCGTTCCATGCTTGTGCAGGTTCTTGGACAGGCTCATTCAGGAGCGTGTCGGGATACACATACTGATCTGGCGCTTGGATGGGCACATCTGAGTTGCCTGCGGAGATCAGCATCAGGCGCTTAACTGGCACCTCGTCGGAGTCTCCCTCTGCTGATCCAGCGCACAGTTCATCAACGGCAGATGACCACGAGGTTGGGCCGCCAGTTTCATGAGCTGGTGGAGCGGTCACCGCCATGCAATAGGCACGGGCACGCTGGCTTTGTGTCTCTGGATAATACACTGCTTGAGCTGTGACGGCTCCGTAAAGCTCAGGCTCGTGTGAGCCAGTATTCTTCAACAGCTTCACTGACTCAAGATTGTGCTTCTGTTGATGAGTCGCCGACGATTCGAGCAGAGGAACCAGTGGGCCATAGGCAGCGAGTCCAGCCATACGAGTGCCATGCGCCCGCTGTGGATCGGGATGGTCGGCAGTGCCCGAAGGTGGATCGACTGTGAAGCAGTCCTCATCACGAAGCAACGGCTCCAGCAATGGGTGCTTGTTGTTCACTCCAGTGTCGAGGAGGCATACGGCTGGCGCGTGGGTGTCTGGCCACTCGATACGATCCACCAGATCATCCTGAAACTCACGCTGCTCACGGCTACTCATCTCCCGCAAAGGCAATGAACAAGGGCGAGGCAGCCGAACTTCCGCGAGTGTGTTCAGCAGGCTCAAGGAGCCCTCAAGTTGCTGCCGTGTGGCGTAAACCAATCGCACCACGTGCTCGGGTAAGCGCAAGCGGGTGAAACGTGTGTCTGCGGGCAGCGAGATATGTGCATCGGCGCAAGCTGCGACAAACTGATCCTCCCAATCGCCTAATCTACGTCGAATCCACAGCTCCCACCAATGGGGAGAGTCGTCCTCTGGCAAAGGCAGGTCTTCCGTCCAAAGCGCTTTCAAAGCGCCGAGGCGAATGGCGGCGACGTTAGCAAGATGAGCGTTCTCGGGATGCCCCTTGGCAGTCTTCTCAGTCCCATAGTCCCTGAGCATGTTCTCCACTATCCCCAGTTTTCCATAGGGCACAAAGACGGAGGCACAGGTCGAGATGGCTCCGGTTTTTGGATCAGTGATCTCACGCAGATTAAGCAGCTCAATCTTTGAGCGTTCGTTGCCAAAACTCTCCGCTTTCAGTGCAAACCCTGGTTCGGCGACGAACTCAATAATTAAGCCGCAATCAGAGAGATCGTCTTTTGCGTAGAACGCTGGCGCGTTTACTTGCAGGTCGCGAAACTCATCCAGGAGCTTCTTGCCGTAACTCGCTGCGTCTCGCTCTTTAAGTTTTAACTTCTTGGAGCCACGCACTCGCGGATGCACATAGCGCTCTGGTTTTCCCGAGTCCTGGATCTGAAGATGTGGCAGGTTTGGCTCGGACATGGAACGGGATTAGGTTTCGGCAGGTGGCAGAAACAGCCTTCGCTCGTTCAATGCGGCGAGCAGGCTTGCCGTGCTCACATTGGCCGTCTCCTTCATCACCGCCTGTTTCATCCCGTCATCACAAGCACGCCCGATCTCACCAAAGCTCAATCCCCGCGCCGCTTTGACAATTCTTTGCCAGCCAAGCTTTGGAGCCGAAACTGACTGGAGCCGAGTTTCAATCATCTGACGAATCTCGTCGTCCCCTGGCAGGCTAAACTCGATCAAGTCGTCAAAGCGTCGATACAGCGCCTTGTCCAGTCGTGAGCCATGATTCGTTGCCGCGATCACCAAGCTATGACTGTGCATGCTTTCGATAAAGACGAGAAAGGCATTCAATACTCGCCGCATCTCGCCCACATCCTGTCCACCGTCCCTGGAGTAACCAATACTATCGAACTCGTCGAAAAGATAGACCGCTCTGCTTTGGTTTACGGAGTCAAAGATGAGTCGGAGCTTGTTTGCCGACTCGCCGAGGTAACGCGTGATGAGGGCATCCAGGCGCACAACAAACAAAGGTAAGTGAAGTTCCGAAGCAATGGCCGAGGCGGTCATCGTTTTGCCGCAGCCTGGCGGCCCCGTGAATAATAGACGCTGCCGCGGGCGTAGGCCATGTGCCTGAAGTCGGCTCATCTGGCGTTGCTCATGAATGACTCTCATCACGCGTTCACGCACCGAGTCTGCGAGCACCAGATCTTTGATGCTAAACTCAGGCAACCGTGAATCCAAAAGCTCTGCCGCCTCCCCCATAGGCTGCGCGATCTGGACCACGTTGAAACGAGCCTTTGACTCAGAAGTCCTCGTTTTGGCCTGATCGACAATCGATCTCAAGTCCCGTGCCAAAGTCTCGTGACCATTGCGGGCTTCAGCAGCTGCAACCTGAAGTGCCACTGCATAAAAGCGCTCGTCATCGCCACTGCTGTGACTCTGAAGTAGGGCTTTAACTTGGGCGGCGGAAGGCATGAAGCAATTTGCGTGCGAGGGAGACGAACGAGACTAGCTCATCGGTTCAGTGAGGCAACAACCAACCTCTGGCCGAGTGGGGTCTTTTGTGCCTCTATTCCCAGCTAACGCACCCAGTCCTCCCATTGATCCTTCCTAGCGCCCAAATACAAGCGCGAATCCTGGATTGGGGGCTAATTCCATAGATTGGATCCGATTCTCGCATATTACACTTATTTCAGATATTGCACCCAATGCGGTTGTGTGGCAGCCTTCAACCAGAAGGAAAACCGCCATGCCTGCACTCTCTGAAGCTCTTGTCCCCACGGAACGCGATGTGATCGTCGCGAAGGAATCACAGCGCCAGATGGGCGGGATGAAGTTTGGGCGGAAAGAGTCGGTGGCGGTGCAGATCGACGGCAAAGAGGTGGCTGTGCCGGTGGGCATGATGCAGATGATGATCGCGGCGGTGGCGCGGCTGGCCGAGGGCAAGGCGGTGGCGATGATGCCAGTGGAGGAGGAAATCTCGCCCCAAGAGGCGGCGGAGATCCTGAAGGTGTCGCGTCCGTATGCGGCGAAGCTTTTCGACGAGGGCGCGATCCCGAGCCGCCGCGTGGGCACGCATCGGCGGGCGCTGTCGGCGGATGTGCTGGCCTACAAGCAGCGTGAGAAGGAGGCGCGGCTGGCGGTGCTCGACGAGCTTGCCGCTGAGGGGCAGAGGCTTAAAATGGGGTATTGATTCCCAGTCCTCCCATCGTCCTGCTTGATGCCTGCGTCCTCTACCCAGCGGCGTTGCGGGATCTGTTGATGCGGTTGGCGGTGCATGAACTGATCCAGGCGAGGTGGTCGGAGAAGATTCACGAGGAATGGATGACGGCGGTGCTGCGTGAGCGGCCAGATTTGACCCTCGAACAACTGGAGCGGACGCGCCAACTGATGGATCTGCACGCGGGAGACTGTCTAGTGAGCGGCTATGAGTGGAGGATCGAAAACCTTTCCCTGCCAGACGAGAACGACCGGCATGTGCTGGCTGCCGCCATCGAAGCTGAGGCGGATGCCATTGTGACCTGGAATCTCAGCGACTTCCCACCGGCGACTCTGGTAGCACAGGGCATCGCACGCTGGACGCCTGATGACCTGCTCATGCAGTTGCTCTCCACGGATGAAGATGCCGTGGTGAAGCTCATGCGCCAGCATCGAGCCAGTCTCAGGAACCCACCCAAGTCCGCAGAGGAGTATCTGGAAACGCTGGAGCAACAGCGGTTGTCGAGGTCCGTGCAGGTGTTGAGAAGGCGGCTCACTGAGCTTTGACGGCACAAAACATTGCACTTAATGCAAACTTCTGTGGAGTCAGGTCATGCCGGACCTCTGGCAAATGCCTCGTTTAATTGAGCTGTCCAAAACCGGTCCGAAAACGCCTATTCAACTGATTCATGAAGTCTTTCCTCGTCATCCTCTTCACCTCCCTCGCGATCTCCGTTTCGGCGGCACCACTCGAAAACGATCTCTGCATCTACGGCGGCACGAGCGCGGGTGTGATCGCGGCGGTGCAGGGGGCGAAGATGGGGAAGAAGGTCATTCTCGTGGAGGCGGGGCAGCATCTCGGTGGCATGAGCGTGGAGGGGCTCGGCGGCACGGACATCGACAACCAGCCTTTTCAAAACAGCCCGGCGGTCGGTGGGCTGGCGCTGGAGTTTTATCGACGCGTGAGTGCGCAGTATGGTCGCAAGGCGGCGTTTGAGGCGATGCTGGCGGCAAAGGGCAAGAACACGTCGCTTTGGCGCTTTGAGCCGCATGTGGCGGAGGCGGTTTGGGAGGCGTGGGCGAAGGAATCGGGCGTCACCGTGCTGCGCGGGCATCGTTTGAAGGAAGCGAAAGGCGTGACGAAGGACGGCACGCGCATCACGGCGCTGCATTTTGACAATGGGGCCGAGGTGCGGGCACGGGTGTTCATCGACGCGACGTATGAGGGCGATCTGCTCGCGTTCGCGGGCCTGAGCTTTGCCTTGGGGCGTGAGGGCAATGCGAAGTATGGCGAGACCAACAACGGCATCCGCACCGACACGACGCACAAGCAGCACGACAAGCCCATCGACCCGTATCGCACGCCCGGCGACCCGAAGAGCGGCCTCATCTTTGGCGTGCAGGATACGCCGCTCGGCGAGCACGGCGCGGCGGATGAGAGCATCCAGGGCTATTGTTTTCGCCTCTGCCTAACGAAGGCCCCGAAGAACCGACGCCCCATCGAAAAACCCGCGAACTACAATGCGGCGCACTACGAGATGCAGCGACGCTACCTCGCCGCAGGTGGCGTCATCAGCCCGCCCCATGCCGCCGTGCCGAATGGCAAGAGCGATCCCGGCACCTGGCACTCGCTGGCCTCGAACTTTACCGGCTGGAATCATCGCTACCCCATCGCGAGCTACACCGAGCGCGAAACGATGCTGCGTGAGAGCCGCGATTACATCCACGGCCTGTATTGGTTCATGGCGCATGACGAGACCGTGCCCGCGAAGCAACGCGAGGCCTGGGCCGCGTGGGGCCTGTGCAAAGATGAGTTCACCGACAACGCCGGCTGGCCGCGTGCCTTGTATGTCCGCAACGGCCGCCGCATGGTCGGCGACTTCGTTTTGACGGAGGCGCATCTGCGCAAAGCGAACCCCGAGCCCGTGAACGACAGCGTCGGTATGATCTGGTGGCCACCGGACTTCCACAGCGCCCGCTGCCTCGTGAAAAACGGTCGCGTGTGGAATGAAGGCGCGGTCTTCAATGTGTCGAAAGAGCCCGACTGGATCCCCTGCGGCATCCCGTATCGCTGCCTTGTGCCCAAGGCCTCCGAATGCACCAACCTCCTCAGCCCCACTTGCCCGTCATCGAGCTACGTGGCCTACGGTGCCTATCGCATCGAGTTCACCTTCATGGCTGCGGCACAGGCTACTGCCGCTGCTGGAGTGATGGCGGTGGAGTCGGGCATATCCGTGCAAAGCGTCAGCTATGCGAAGCTGCGGGAGCGATTGCTGGTGGACAAGCAGGTGCTGGCGGTGCCGCCTCGTGAGTGAAGCAGTAGCCGAGTTTGAGTGGTTGTTTCCAATGATTGGCTCATGGGATTGGTCATGGCCTGAGGTGCCGCACGAGAAAATCCAATCTTAACTTTGATCCATACGGCGTCTCTGCGGCGCCGTGGCCGGTGCTGGCGATGGGCATGAAGTCAAAAGCCTTCCCGGCTTTTTGCAGTGCGGCGACGACTTGCATCGTGCTGGCGGGATCGACGTTGGTATCGAGTTCGCCGACGATGAGGAGGAGGTGGCCTTGGAGCTTATGGGCGTCTTCCTTGTTGGAGCTTTTCACATAGGACTCATCCACGGGCCAGCCCATCCACTGCTCGTTCCACCAGATTTTATCCATGCGGTTGTCATGGCAGCCGCAGTCCGCGACGGCGACTTTGTAGAAGTCGTGATGATCGAGCAGTGCACGCATGGCATTCTGGCCGCCTGCGCTGCCGCCGTAGATGCCGATGCGGCTCAAATCCATCCATGGCCGTGTTTTGGCGGCTGCGGTGATCCAGAGCTTCCGATCTGGGAAGCCTGCGTCTTGGAGGTTTTTCCAGCATACATCATGGAAGGCCTTGCCGCGATGATTGGTGCCCATGCCGTCGAGTTTGACGACGACGAAGCCCTGCTCGGCGATCTGGTGCATGCGGAGCTGACGATCAAAATCCTTCGGGGCAAAGGCACCGTGTGGTCCGGCATAGATGTCCTCGACGATGGGGTATTTCTTCGACGCGTCGAAGCCCGAGGGCCTGATGATGATGCCGTGGATGTCTGTTTTGCCATCGCGAGCCTTTGCGATGACGCGCTCGGGCATCGTCCAGCCTGCGGCGAGTAGCGCGGAGGCATCTGCCTTTTCCAAATCGCACACGAGGCTGCCATCACTGCTGCGGCGTAGTTCGGTGACGGGGGGATGGTCGGCACGGGACCAGGTGTCGATGAAGAAGTCACGTTTTGGCGAGAGCTCGACGTGGTGATTGCCATCGCCCGCAGTGAGGTGCTGGAAGCCGCTGCCGTCAAAGTTCACGCGGCAGAGATGGAGGTGATAGGGGTCCTCCACCGGTCGTAAACCACTCGCGAGGAACCAGATCTCCCGCTTTGCCTCATCGACGTGTAGCACCTCCCGGACGGGCCACTGGCCCCTGGTGATTTGATGCATGGGCTGGCCCGTTTGCACGTCGTAGAGCCAGAGATGGCACCAGCCGTCGCGCTCACTCATCCAGATGAGTTCGTTGCTGCTGTGCAGCCAGTGACGCCAGCTTTTGCCGGAGTAGTGGATGAAGGTTTTGCTCTTTTCTTCCACCACCACGCGTAGGGTGCCCGTCTGCGCATTCGCGGCGAGGATGCGGTAGAGCTGGTGGCCGCGCTGATTGTAGTCGAAGTAGAATTCACGGCTGTCTGGCGACCATGTGACGTCGATGTGGCCTTCCGTGTTGAAGGGGTTTTCATACAAGTCCCGTGGCAGAGGAATCTTCCGTCCATCGGACTGCGTGATGACCAATTGAGGCTTCGGCAGCGGATCGCCGGGCTTGATGTAGTCGATGACGAGCGTTTTCGGCTGGAGGCTGTCTTTTGGTGAGGAATCCACGATGGTCACCTTCCGCTTCGACACGGCCTCTGCCTCGCTGGAGACGGTGAATGCACCATTGGGCGATTTTCCGGGCTGCTGGGGCTTCTTCGGCTCATTTTTGGCTTTCGTGAGACCTTTGCCGTCGATGATGAATGTCTTCACGGTGGCCTCTGCTTCGACGATGGCGAGGTGCTCGCCGGTGCGGCTGGTGATGAGCCATACGTGGCCTTCAAAGCTGTGCTGCTCGCGTTCGCTTTCTGCTCTGATGGAGCCGTAGCGCAGGTGCTCGCCTTGTTGATTGATCCAAAACAGATCGACATCTTCACCGAGCTTGTTGATGAATTTCAGCCCCGAGGATTCGCCCGTGCGCTTTGTGGAGCGTAGCTCGATTTTCAGCGTGGAAGTCTTCGCGGCTTCTTTTTCTGGCAAACCGAGTCCTTTGAGAGAATTGGCCGTTTGTCGGCTGCCCTTCGTGGCATCGATCAAAACGTACTCGGTCTTCCCAGGTGCTGTTTGGATACGATACCAGAACGTTTTGCCATCTGGCAGCCAATGCGCCTTCACACGATCACGGAAGACGGTGTTTTCGGTGCGCTTGGGGAGATCGGTGATCTGGGCTACCACAGAGGACACCGAGAGGCACAGAGGAATGAAGAGGAGAAGGGATGGGCTCATGGCGTGACGGGATCGGTGATTGTGCCGATGCCGAGCTGAAAAGGGTCTGCGGGATCAAGAAGTAGGGTTGTTTCAGCGGTGATGAAGGCCTGTCCTTTGATGGTGGGGATGATGCCGCTTTCAGCAGGCTCGTAGCGGCCTTCAAAGACGCTGCCGAGGATGCTTTCCTGCTGCCAGAGATCGCCGGGGGCGAGTTTTTCATCGGCGGCGAGGCAGGCGAGTTTTGCGCTGGTGCCGGTGCCGCAGGGGGAGCGGTCGTACTCGCCGCCGGGGCATAAAACGAAGTTTCGGCTGTGATTCGCGGTGTCGTGCGGTGGGGAGAGAAGCTCGACGTGATCGACTTCTGGGTAGCCAGCGGCTCGCACGGCCTCACGCATCGCTAAGGTGGCCTGCGTGAGCTGTGGGACGTTTTTCAGCGTGAGATCGAGCCCATGATCTGCGACGAGGAAAAACCAGTTTCCGCCCCAGGCGACATCTCCAGTGACTCCACCTGCGCTCACGGCCTTGGCTTGGCGGTAAGATGGCACATTGCGAATGCTGACGCGGCCATCGGCATGCAGCGTGGCCGTGACGATGCCCACAGGTGTCTCGACGCGGTGCTCGCCGGCGGTGATGCGTCCGAGGTGCCGCAGTGTGGCGATGAGGCCGATCATGCCGTGTCCGCACATGCCGAGGAGGCCGACGTTGTTGAAAAAGATGACGCCAGCGGCGCAGGATGTGTCTTTGGGCTCGACGAGCAGTGCGCCGACGATGACCTCATGGCCGCGTGGTTCGCAGATGATGGCACGGCGGTAGGATTCGAGGTTTTGGGCGGTGATGCCGCCGATCACGACACGGGTGGGCTCCCCGCCAGTGTGGGAGTCGATGATGGAGATGCGCTGCATCGCAGAGGATGAGGCCGGAGTGGGACGAGTTCTTGCACGAATCTGGCCCCGCTGAGTGTGAAAATGGTCAACGGCTCAACTCAGGCCGATTCTCGAAAAGAGTGTCGCTCTAGAGCAGGCGGCGGGTGTTGCGCAGGCCGTCGGCTGTCATGACGGCTTGGTGGCGAGAGGCGACCATGAAGTCGAGGTGGTTCTGCCACTGCATCGGGCGCAGGGAGGCGATGCCGAGGCTGCGGCGGCTGTAGCCGTAATCGGCGATTTCCCAGCCGAATTCACTGCGACGATTCCGGTACTCCTGGCGGTGTATCCAGGCTCCGAATTCATCTTTGCGCCAGATTTCGGGGTCGTTCCCGGCGACGACTTGGGCCAGAGCCCACACACCGCGCACGATCTCGACATCGTAGCCTTCGGGGAGGGTGGATTCTTCGGTGTCGCTGCTGCTCATGCCTGGGGGATTACGGAACGTCACACCGCAAAGATTCGCGGCAGAGGAAAGGAGGGGCTTACTTTTTCTCGTCGCCGGGGGTGACTTTGCCGCCCTTGATCTTCGCACGGAGGCGGGACCAGAAGTCGTCATCCTCGGGATTGAGCATTTGGGGTTTACGCACCTCGGTGGGTGGAGTGAGGGGCTTGCCGCTGAAGGAGGGCACTTTCACATCGGAGTTGGAGTCACTGCGGTCATCGTAGGAGGAGCCGCCGTATTTGGCGAAGTTGTTCACGGGCACATCATAGAGGCGTGTGTCGGTAGCGAGGCTGCGGCGGGCATTGATGAAGGCGGTGGGGCTGTAATAGACGCTGTTATCGCGAGGGAACTGCATGCGATTCATGCCGACGTGGAGGTTATGCCGCACTTCGAGGTGGAGATGCACGGGGTATTGGCCGCTGTTCCCACCCATGGTGCCTACGAGTTGGCCTTTTTCGACGAGGTCATGGAGATTGACGAGGCGCTGGAGCAGGTGGGCGTAGAGTGAGTCCACCATGGCGATGCGGCCGTCTTTTTCACGAAACACATGGCGCACGAGGATGCAGTTTCCCCAGCCTTTGTAGATGTTTTGAGAGAAGATGACGACGCCACGCCCGATGGAGTAAATGGGGTCACCTGAGTCGGAGTCGCCGCCGCCGTTGCCATTCCAGTCCTCACCGAGGTGGCCATTGGGCCAGTAGCCGCGGGCTTTGTAGTAGCCATCGGCATTGGGCTTGCCGACAGGGAAGTCAAAGCCGTCTGCTAAGCGTAGGCGGATGGTGGTGCCTGCCTGGGCAGAGGCCTGTTGGGGGGCGCAGAGGACTGCGAGCGCAAAGGATAGAGCGCAGCAGAGGAAGCGGGCAGTGGATGGGGGGAAAAGGACGGGCATGCCGGAAGCGAGGTGCGCGATATAGCGTGAACTGGCGCAAAAGGCCAGTGTGAATGCATGGGCCGAGGGGCCGGCGCAGGGTGCTGGCCCCGCGATGGCGGTCTAAAGCCAGTCGAACGGCTATAAAGTGCGGACGAATCAGCCGCGCTGCTTTTTGAGCTCGGCCGCGAGGAGGTCGATGTGCTCCTGCATTTTGCGGAGCTGCTGGCGCAGTTCTTCGAGCTCTGCTTGGGGGACATGGTGCTTCGCTGGGGCTGCGGTTGCGGCTTTCTGGGCGTGCTCATGCTTCATGCGCTCCTCCATCTCGCGGCGCATGTTTTGCGCCATTTGGGCGATGTGGTGGGCGGGTTCTTTGAGTCCGGCGGCATGGAGGTGCTCGACGGCCTGCATGATGTGGTGCAGACGCTCGGCCTCAGGGCCTTTCATGGGCACTTTGTCGGCTGAATGTGCCGGGGGAGCTTCTTTGTGGTGCTTTGGCTCTTTTTTGAGCTCGGGGCTGCCCTCGGGTTTTTTTTGCATGCGCAGCTCATGCATTTCGTGGCGGAGTTTTTCGGCCTGGGCGGCGAGTTCACTGGCTTCGTCGGTGCGGCCAGCATTCTTGGCGTCCTTGGCCCGCTCCATGAGCTGCTCAAAGGCTTGTTTTGGATGGGGTTTCGCCTCCTGGGCGTGGATCAGGCCGCTCGTGGCGGCGACGGCTGCGAGGATGAGTGTGGTCGATTTCATAGCAATGGCTTGAACGCGGGAATGGGCGTGTTTTTCCGCTTTTCCTGTGCTGCGGGTGCTTTATCCCCGTGCCACGGTGAGTACGATGATCTGAGCGGCCTGGCCTTGCTGCTTCAAAACACGAGCGCACTCGCTGGTGGTGGCACCGGTCGTGAAAACATCATCCACGAGCAAAATGTGGCGGCCGCGCACATCCGGCGCAGGAGCCCTGAAGCGCTGCGGGCACATGCGGAAGGCTCCGCGCAGGTTTTCCAATCGCTGGTGCCGGGTGAGCCGTGCCTGAGAGGGCGTCTCGCGCACGCGCTCCAGCACGGATAGCGCGGGGATGCCCGTGCGCTGGGAGAGCCGTGCGCAGAGCTCCCAGCTCTGGTTGTAGCCGCGCTGTGCCTCACGCGCTGCATGCAGTGGAACAGGTACGAGCAGCCAGCTCCCGAGATCGAGGGCTGAGAGGCGCTTTTCCTCCAAAGCATGGGTCAGCAGGGCCGAGAGCGCTCCGCGCAGGTAGAGCTGATCACCGTATTTGTAGCGGTGGATCATTTCCCGCACGGGATCGCTCGCAGAGCATGCTGAGATGGCAAAATCAAAGTGGTAGCTCAGCCCCTCACAGTTCTGGCACTGAAAATCCCGCTGGATCGCTCCATCATACATCTCGCCGCAGCGCTGGCAGTATGGGGCCTGTGCCCAGGGCAGCAGAGGGATGCATTTCGGGCAAAACCACGCCTTCAGGCTACTCAGCTCCTCGTGGGCGGGGATGGGTTGGGAGCAGGCGGTGCAGGAGTTTGGGTACACGAGGTCTCGCACAGCAGCGAGGGGCCTGTGGAGCAGTTTTTGCAGCCGGGAGGGCAGCCTGGGGCCTGGATAAGACACGCCGGATCGTAATTGAGAATTGCCGCACGCCAAGTCTCTGCCTACATCCTGGCCGTATGGCCACCATCGGCACCCCACTCTCCTCCTCCGCTACCAAAGTCATGCTCCTCGGCTCCGGGGAGCTGGGCAAAGAAGTCGTCATCGAGCTCCAGCGCCTCGGCTGTGAGGTCGTCGCGGTAGATCGCTACGAAAATGCGCCGGCCATGCAGGTCGCTCACCGACACCACGTCGTCTCCATGCTCGATGGAGAAGCGCTGCGCAGACTCATCCAGGTGGAGAAGCCCGACTTCATCGTGCCTGAGATCGAGGCGATCGCTACGGACACCCTCGTGGCACTGGAGAATGAAGGCCAGTGCGTGGTGCCCACAGCACGTGCAGCGCAGCTCACCATGAATCGCGAAGGCATCCGCCGTCTCGCTGCGGAGGAGCTAGGGCTCAAGACATCGCCCTACATCTTC
Organism: Verrucomicrobiaceae bacterium; assembly: GCA_016713035.1. Taxonomy (NCBI): domain Bacteria; kingdom Pseudomonadati; phylum Verrucomicrobiota; class Verrucomicrobiia; order Verrucomicrobiales; family Verrucomicrobiaceae; species Verrucomicrobiaceae bacterium. Next base: position 25,125 of record JADJPW010000011.1, on the reverse strand, counting down.
GCCGCTACCGAGGCGGAATTCCGCGCGGGGATTGAAAAAATCGGCATGCCCTGCGTGGTGAAGCCGATCATGAGCAGCAGTGGCAAAGGCCAGAGCGTGGTGCGGAGCGCAGCAGACATCGATCACGCTTGGAAATATGCGCAGGAGGGAGGCCGCGCTGGCAAGGGCAAGGTCATCGTGGAGGGTTTTGTCGATTTCGACTACGAGATCACCATGCTCACTGTCCGCCATGTCGGTGGCACCTCGTTTTGCCCGCCGGTGGGCCATATCCAGATCAAAGGTGACTACCGCGAGTCCTGGCAGCCACATCCGATGAGCGCTGCCGCACTCGCCGCCGCGCAGGACATGGCGGGGAAGATCACGACGGCACTCGGCGGGCGCGGTCTCTTTGGCGTGGAGCTCTTTGTCAAAGGTGACGAGGTCATTTTCAGTGAGGTATCACCACGGCCGCATGACACGGGCCTCGTCACCCTCATTTCGCAGGATTTGAGCGAGTTCGCCCTCCATGTGCGTGCCATCCTGGGCCTCCCGGTGCCGAACATCCATCTCCACGGCCCTAGTGCTAGCTGTGCCGTGCTGGTGGAGGGTGAGTCCTCCCGCGTGACCTTCGGTGGGCTGGATCAAGTCCTCGCAGAGCCAGACACGCAAGTGCGCCTCTTTGGTAAGCCGAACGTCAGTGGCCAGCGCCGCATGGCCGTCACTCTCGCACGAGATAGCAGCGTGGATGCCGCCCGCGCAAAAGCCGTGCGCTCTGCACAAGCCATGCGCATCAGTCTGTGAGCGGAGTCGCGTATTCTTGAAATCCAGATTGCCACCGCCATCGCTACGATGTTAAACCCACTGCACGACCGCTGAACACGCATGCCCGGAGTCTTCCAGTTCAATCACCTGCGCAAATTGCTCGACGACGACTCCCAAGTCGTCCGCGAAGCTGTGCAGCATGAGCTAGCAGGCATGCGCCATGAGCTACCGCGCTATTTGGACCAGCTCGAAGAGCCGCTCTCCGTCCAGGAGGAGCATATCGTCGCCGAGCTGCTCGAGCCCTCACGGCGTGGTGAGATGGAGGAGATCTGGATGCGCTGGCGCTGGCTGGAAGGTGAGAATGCGCAGCTCGAAGAAGGCCTCAGCCAAATATCCGCCTTCCTCAGTGGCTGGCGCACGCAGACGGGTGATCTCACCAAAAAGCTCGATGAGCTCGCACGTCAGGCCTTTGACGAAAAAGGCCGTATGGATGCCCATGAGCTCGCGGTGTGGATTTTCGGCCAGGAAAAAGGCATCGCACGCTTCCGTGGCAACACCAAGGACTACTACTCCTCACAAAACAGCAATCTGCACTGGGTCATCGACACTGGGCTGGGCAATCCGCTAAGCCTGTGCTGCCTCTATCGCCTCGTGGCGCATCGCTTTGGCATCGAAGTCGGTGGGTGTAATTTCCCCGGGCACTTCCTCGCCCGCGTGGACTATTCCGACGACTTCTGGCTCGTGGATTGTTTCAACCGTGGCAAATTCATGCATGCAGAGGATGTCGCCCGGCATCATCCCACGGCTAATCCTGCGATGGAGGATCTCGTGCGTGAGCATGCCAGCGTCGGAGCCATCCTGCTACGCGTGCTGCGGAATCTCGATGAGGCCTTCACCCGCACGAATCGCTTCTCTGAGCGTCAATTCATGCGCAAGCTCGCCGTGAAGCTCATGGACGAAGCCTAGGCCGCTCAGGCTTTCTTTGATGGATCGTAATAGATGCGCACCTCTGCGTCCTTGATGCCCAGGATCTGCTGGGCCCGCTTCAGTGCATTGCGGGTGGAGAGATTCGGATTGGTCGGACTGGCTAAAAAGATGTTATCACGGCCCACCACATCCACCATCCCTGCGTTCTTCAGCACCCGGTAAACATCCTTGCTCGCTCCGCTGATGATCAGGTGCCGCTCCTCCGCACGCAGGATGCGTAGCAGCTCATCCAGAGCCAAAACGCTCGTGGCATCCAGGTGGCGGGCATTTTTCAGTCGTAGGATGATCACCCGCAGGCTCCATCCGCGCAGGAGCGCTGGATCTGGGTGCGGAAGATCTCCGCCGCGCCGAAAAAGAGCTCCCCCTCCACATGCACGATCGAGATGGCCGCATGCTGCCGCGCACCGCGCTGCGCCTCCGCCAGATTCCCCTCCGCATTGAATTCATACTCGATGAGCTGCGGCACACTGGCCTTTCGCAGGTACAGAACGACGGAGACGGCTACGCCCAGAAAGATCGCCACATGCAGCGGCAGCATGCAGGTGGCCGCCAGTGTGAGTAAAAAGACGATCCCGTCACTCCGCGTCGCATTCATGCAGATGCGGATTTGCCTGCGGCTGAAGAGGGACAGTGCCACACACACCACCAGAGTCGCCAGCACAGCTCGCGGCAGGTGCCCCACGGCAGAGCCTAGGGTGAGTGCGCCGACAAGACAGAACAAGCCATTCCACATGCTCGCAAAGCCCGTGCGTGCACCACTCAGGTAATTCAACGCAGATCGCGTGAGGGAGCAGGATGCCGTCATGCCACTGAGGTACGTGCAGGCCAGATTCGCGACGCCGAGACTCAGCATATCCTGATTTTGGTCCACCCGTGCCCCCCGCGGCTTGCGAGTGTGCGTGCCATGACACTCATTTCCATGGTGGAAAGGAAGGCCAGCGCCAAAGCCAGACCAAAGAGACGACTGGAGTCCCCCAGCGCCTCCGCAGAGACAAAATCAGGGAATGCCGGTAGTAGCTCCCGCCAAGTGAAGGTAGCGTCCTTGAAGGTCGCCGTCTTGGATGCCAAAGCCATCGAGAATCCACCACACGCACGACACAGAGATCAGCGTCAGCGCAAAGGTGGGCCAGCGAGGCTGCCACTTTTTGAGCGTCAGGAACACCAGCAGCGTAGAGACTGAGCAAGCGATGCTCAGTCCCTCCACAGAGCTCAGGTGGCTGATGATGCGGTAAATATGGCCTGGGAGCGTGATGGCAGGCTGTAAGCCATCATTGAGCACCTCACGGGGGATGCCTAGCAGCACCGGGAGCTGATTGGCAGTGATGAGTAGCGATGCGCCTGTGACATACGCCACCACGACAGTGCGGCTGATGTACTGCGTGAGGTCCGCTACACGCAAAATTGCGCCGGCCAGCAGCAACGCGGCTGTGATGAAGACCAACAGCGGCATCATGCTCATTTGATTGAGGTTCGGATATGCCGCGAAGTAGGAGAAAACCATGAAGGCGGACGCATTCGTCGGCCCCAGGATGGTCTGGCGCGAGCTAGCAAAGAGCGGCCCCACGATCGCCGCCACCGCAGAGCAAGTAATGCCGTAATACAGGGGCAAGCCCGCAATCAGGGCATAGGCCATGCCCTGAGGGATGTCGATGATCGCCACCGTCATCCCTGCGCGTAGATCGGCGAGGAAGCTGCGCCTGCCATACCCGAGTAACGACCGCCGCAGAGGGAAGGGGTCCAGAGCACTCTCCGACACCACTCCTCGTGCGGCAGCAACAAATCGCCGTGTGGTGTGCACCACATCATGCCATCGGTCGCGTAAGGAGAAATTCATTCAGAAAGGTCGAACGTCTCCTCTATGCCGAAAGTTTACTCATTCGTCATTCAGGATTTCGATCCGTGAGAAGAAACACCACGGACACACTTTCTCTGAGCGTTGGCATGAATGCCTGCCAAGTGCCGTCTCGGCAGCCTGGCAGGCTCATTCATTCGGACAGCGCATCAGCCGTCGATGTTCCAGCCATCGCGGTATTCTTTTTTCATGAAGGCATTGGCCTCTGGCGTGTCGGGGCTGGTGCCAGTTTTGCCGTCGTAGCTGATCTTTTTGCCTGTGCGGTAGGCGACGAGCCCCAGGAGCATCATTTCGATCATATTCGCGCTGTAACCGAAGTCGCAGGCGGTTTTTTTGCTCGGGTCGCGGCAGGCATCGAACCACTGCCTCTGGAAATTGCCCAGGCCCACATCGGGATACTGATCTTCTTTTTTGCGGGGCTTGTAGTAGCTCATGTCGGCGTCGTTGCCGTAGGGAATGATCAGGCGTGAGTCAAAGTCGGCGATGATGAAGCCCTTCGTGCCTTTGAACATCGCACCGTGGCCGATCTTGCTCAGATCGATGTGCTTCTTCGGCGAGCTAGGCATCGCGCCGCCTTGATACCAGCTCACCGTGATGGGGCCACGCCAGTCATTGGCCGGGTGCTCGAAGTGGGACTCGCATTTCACGGGCGTCACATCGGAGTTGAAGGCATCACCTTTCGCCTCCGCGCTGGTGGGCAGGGTGGCGTCCACGGCATTCCACAGCAGATCCATGGTGTGGCTGCCCATGTCGCCGATCTGGCCTGCACCGAAGTCCCAGAACATGTTCCAGGACAGGCAGTTCGCACCGGCTCCGCCGGAAAAATAAGCCGGATTGTAGGGATGATACGGCGAGGGGCCCAGCCACAGATCGTAATGGAATCCTGCGGGCGGCTGGCCCTCTTCTGGGAAGTAGCCGGGCTTCGGGATCTGTCGGTTGCCCCATGCGTAGGCGGCTTTTAATTCACCGATGGCCCCATCGCGGATGAGTTCCTTCACGCGGTTGAAATTCGGCTGCTCATGACGCTGCATGCCGACTTGAGTGGCCAGTTTGCCCTTTTTGGACTCCCACGTCGCACGCACGGTGCGGGCTTCATTCACCGTGATGGCGAGCGGCTTCTCGCAATAGACATGCAGATCGCGCTTCAGGGCCCAGTTCGCGATGAAGGCGTGCGTGTGGTCTGGTGTGCAGATGACGACGGCGTCGAGGTCTTTGTGATCCAGGCACTTGCGCCAGTCGATGTAGGTGGTGGCGTTCGGGAAGCGCTTCAGCGCCTCTGGGAAGCGTGCTTCATTGATGTCACACAGAGCGACCACATTTTCTTCCGCGATGGAGTTGTAGTGTGCCAATCCACGGCCCCACACGCCGATCAGGGCCACGTTGAGCTTATTGCTGGCGGCATTTTGGCCAAACAGCGGGCGAGTGATCATCGAGCCAGCGACGAGGCCAGCCGCACCGACGAAACGACGACGAGAAAAAGGAGCAGGAACAGTGGATGAATTCATAGCACTGCAGCAAACGATGATCTGATCCGTGTTTTGAGCACTATCTCATAAAATCGCCGCCCAGGGCCAGATGCAGCGCGGCGCGGTTCCGCAGGCGCTGGGCGCGGGCGGTGAGTAGGGCGCTGCTGGCATCAAAGGCACGCTGCCGTGCTCCCAGCAGTGTGATGACCTCCGTGAGGCCCTTTTCATATTGGCTGAGAGCTAGTTTTTCAGCCTGCTCGGCCTGGGTGGCGGCGTTCCCGAGTGCGGCCTCCTGCTCGCTGAGGAGCTGATCTGCGACCAGAGCCGTCTCCACCTCGCGAAAGGCCGTGAGCACACTGCTGGCGTAGGTTTGCAGATTTTCATCGTAGCGGGCTTTTTCGAGCGTGATGCCTGCGCGGAGCCTGCCACCCTGGAAGAGCGTCTGCGCGGCCTGGGTGGCGATGCTCCAGAGCGCAGACTCGGGGCGGATCAGCTTATCGAGATGCTGCGAGGTCCGGCCAAAGGCACCCGTGATGCGAAAACTGGGCAGCAGGGCTTTTTTAGCCGCACTTTCCTCCGCCAGCGCAGCCGCCACGCGTCTCTCCGCAGCACGCAGATCGGGGCGGCGCAGGAGCATTTCACTGGGCAGCCCCACGGGCGGTGCTCCACGCAGCGCGGGCAGTGCGCCGAGTCCTTTTTCCAGTCCAGCGGGGTATCCGCCCATCAGTGTCTCCAGCACACGCCGTGCAGCATCGGCTGCTTGGCTGCGCTGGAGCTGCGTGGCCTCTGTGCGGGACAGATCAGCCCGTGCGAGGCTCACATCCAGCGCGGCACGCTCTGGATCGAGTCCGCGCTCGAGCTGCTTTTCCAGGATGCCTAGCTCGGTGCGGCGTGCGGCTACATTTTGCTGCGCTAAGGAACGCAGTTGATCCGCCTCCGCCAGGGCTACGGCCGCCTGCACGGTCTGAGCGGCCAGGGAGAGCCGTGCAGCATGCCATGTCTCCTCACTGGCCTGGAGCCGCGATACCGCTCCACGACGCTGATCGGCCACCATGCCCCAAAAATCGAGCTCCCAGGCCACATTGACCGTCCAGTTGAAGCGATTGGCGATCTGATTCACGCCCGCAAAGCGCTGGTCACTCGGTGACTGCGTGCGGCTGCTAGAGCTCGTGGCTCCGACTTGTGGGAGCAACGATGCCCCGTCCTGGATCACCAGCGCACGGGCCTGGCGCACGCGTGCCTCTGCCGCCAGCAAATCGGGATTCGCGGCGATGGCCCGGTGGACGAGGGATTCGAGCTTTGCACTGCCAAAGTCGCTGATCCAGCCCGTGGAGGCTGATCTCGGCATCTGCGGCAGCGCCACCCAGCGGTCGGGTGCAGTGCCCTGGATCGCCGCGATGTCCGCAGAGAGCCGCTTCGAGCCCAGCGGAGCCATAAGCCCGCAGGCAGGCAGCACGAGCAGCCAGGGCAGGTGACGGAGTGCACGTATGCACCTGCCGGCATCTGCGCCGTTCTGGCCTCTGTCCTCTTTTTGTATTTGCTGCGTCATTTTAAAAACACCCATCCCACGATCGTCAATACAGGCAGCAACACCGGGATCGAGAACATCGCCATGTAGGCGAGGAAGCTCGGCGTGCGCACCTTCGCACGGTCGGCGATGGCTTTGACCATGAAATTTGGCCCGTTGCCGATGTAGCTGCCCGCTCCGAAAAACACCGCGCCCAGGGAGATTGCCAGCAGATGCGCCCCATGCGTGCTCGCAAAGGCCAGCACATCCGCCGTAGAGTCCAGCGACACATGCGCCTGCCCCATCGACGCTGCGAGAAAGGCCAGATACGTCGGCGCATTATCCAAGAAGGCCGATAGTGCTCCTGTGGCGAAGTAATAACTCAGCGGTGACTCCACACCGCTGATGCCGCCACTTTGCAGGAGCTGCAAAGCTGGGATCATCGTCAAAAAGATGCCGATGAAGAGAAATCCGACCTCTTTCACCGGCCCGAAGCTGAAATCGTTCGCCTCATGCACCTCCGCCTTCGTGGTGAAGTAGGAAATCACTGCGGCTGCGATCATGATCAGTGCGGGCACACTCAGCACACCTCCCAAAGTCATCTCCTGGATGTTTTTCGGCAGCAGCACCGCTCCCAGCACCAGCAGCAGCCACAGCACATTCATCAGCCCACGGAAGTACCATGTCTCCTGCGCCGTCTCCGCCTCACGCACCTCTTTGGGAGCGCGGAGGAAGTTTCTGGCATCAATGACGAAAAACACCGCCAGCAGCAGCGCCACCGCTAGCGCCCATGCAGGCCAGCAGTGCTCCACCGTCCAGAAAAACGGCACCCCGCGCAGAAAGCCCAGGAACAGCGGCGGATCACCGATCGGCGTCAGCGCACCACCGACATTGCTCACGATGAAAATGAAAAACACGATGTGAAAACCCGTGATGCGGTACTTGTTCATTTTGATCCAGGGCCGGATCAGCAGCATCGAGGCTCCCGTGGTGCCGATCACGTTCGCCAGCACCGCACCGATCAGCAGGAAGAGCGTATTGATCACCGGTGTAGCCTCTCCCCGCACGCGGATATTGATCCCGCCGCTGATGACAAAGAGAGAGCCCACCAAGGCCATGAAGCTCACATACTCATGCGCCGCATGATGCAGCGGATGCCAGTCCTGCATGCCAAAAGCATAGTAACCCGCCGTCACCAGCCCCAGCCCCACTGCCACCTTCGGATAATGATGCTCCCAGAAGTGTGCGGCAAACAGCGGCATCAGCGCGATGCATAGCAAAAGGATGACAAACGGTGCCACCATCCACGCAGAGGGTAGCGCAGCAGTGCTCGCAGCGAGAAAAGGCAAGATCATGCGTGCGGGCGATTAGTTTTGCTCCGCCTTCGGCTCGGGCAGGAACATGCCCACGATCAGGGCGACGACCGCGATACCCAGACCGACGTAGCCTGCGGCCTTCGCGAGGTGCATGGGCAGGATTTTTGTCGGATCGCCGGAGATCATCGGCGCGACGAGATTCGTCGTCACAAAGGCCATGCTGGTGCCGATCATGCGGCCGCCCACATTCGTGGCAAAACTGCCTCCCGTGCCGCGCAGGTGCATCGGGAACACTTTCGGCAAGTATTCACCGAAGTAGCTGAACTGCGCCACCGTGACCAAGCCGCACAGTGCATACGCCCACATGAAATTGGAGCCACCCGCCGTGAAAAGGCTCAAATACGTCAGCGGCAGCAAAATCAGCGCCGGCACCTGGAAGACCTTCAGCAGTGCCACACGGCTCAAACCGACCATGATCAGCACCGCCAGCAGGATTCGACCCACGAGGCCGCCCATCTCCTGATAAAACTGCACTTTGTTGCCCACGGCCTTCACCTCTTTGTCCAGCGGAGCCATCTCGGCCTTCACGGCAGCGAGCTTCGTCTTGGCTTCGGCCTGCTCGGGTGAATCTGGCGCAGCCTTGCTCACCGCGACGGCCAATTCGGCAGCCTGCTTGCGTAGTGGAGCCATTTTCTTGCTCGTATCAGCGAGTTCCGGCAAACCAGGCGCGATTCGCAGCGGCGTGACCTGCAATGCACCGAAGGCGATGCCATACGCACAGGCAGAGAGCACCGCCGTCACGATCGTCACGCGACGCAGCTCGGGCGCGAAGAGTTGGCCGATGCTGGCCCGCTTCAGAAGCCCAGCAGCCTTCTTTTCCTTCCACACCTTCGACTCCGGCACAAAGGGCAGCATCAGCGCGATCGGGATCGCAGGCAGGATGCCCGTCATCAGCAAGTAACGCCAGGAAGAGGCCACCGGCAGCCCCATCGCAGGCAGATCCTTCATATGACTCAGAATCCACACATTGATGCCCGTCACCAGCAAGCCGCCGAGCGAGGCAAAAGCCTGCGTGATGCCCAGCCACTTCTCTTTTTGGTGTTTGTCCTCAAACACCTCTGCCAGCCAGGTGATCGCCGCGATGAACTCCACGCACACACCGATGAACGTCAGGCAGCGGAAGAAGATGAACATCCCCAGCGAGGTCGAATACGCCGCACAGAAGGGCGAGGCCGAATACACGAAGATACTCGCCGCCATCACAAACTTCCGCCCCAGCACATCCGTGAGCTTGCCCCCGATCAGGCCAAAAATCCCGCCACATAGCGCCGTCATCCACAGCAGCCGTCCCGTCCACAGCGTCACATCCGGGTGCGTCATGTCGATCCCCAGCAGCTCCGCAATCGCCGGCGGAGCCGTCAGCGGCGTCATGAGCAGCTCATACGTATCAAACAGAAAGCCAATGCTAGCGATGATGATGATGAGCCAGTGCGTGGAGGTGAGCTTGGGAACGGAAGTCGAGGACATAGTGAGCGCGGATGCTGTCAGCAGATGCAGCGCCAGTCAACGCACACGGTAGGCTGAATCGATCAGCAGACTAAAAAGCCCGGTGACAACCGGGGATGCCAGAGTTGTGTTCACACGTATGGGTGATCCACGCTTCTACGAACTCCGCGACCTGCTCCACAATGACATGGCGGCGGCTCTAAAACGCATCCGTGCGGACAAATCGTTGCTGGATGTCCGTAGAGGACTCGGCGAGACGCTGCTGCACTGGTACGCCATCGAATACCGCGAGGACATCGTGAAAGCACTTGCTGGAATGGGGGCGGAGATTGATCCACAAAACAGATCTGGAAACACACCTCTATTTAAAGCCGCTTTGATTCACCAAGAGAGCATGTGCAGACTCTTGTTTTCCCTGGGCGCTTCGCCTGACACCATGAACGACCTCGGCGACCGGCCTCTCATCAACGCCGCCAGAGCTGGTTCGCTCAAAATATGTAGGCTGCTGGTCGAGAATGGGGCCAAAATCGACGCTCAGGATTTAAACAAGGAGACGGCTGTGAGTGCTGCCGCGACATCCGGCCAGTTGGAGGTTTTAGACTATTTTCTCGAACGCTTGGGGCCTGATTTCGACGTCAATGTAGTTTTTGGAGATAGCGACGCGGACCTCGTTCATCATATTGGCGGCCATGTGGCTGACTTACTCGCAAGACGGGGTCTGAGGCATCCATTTCAAGAACTGATGGACTCCGTACCGTGATTCAGTGCCATGCGTGTCATAAAGTTTTTCGAGCTGGGCGGATCGCGTCATTCACCACAGGGACGGATGCCGTCGCGGAGTTTGTCTAATTTTTCGTGTCTGCTGGTTTCTGGCAGTTCCAGCACAGCTCAAACTCCGCCGGATTCACCTCACCACAGCCCGCGCAGGTCCATTCGGCGATGCTTGGAGCCGTTTGGTCATGGTGCGGACGCAGCAGCGCCATGGCCGCGTCGTAATCCTCGTCATTCACCACGCACAGAGACGGCTGGCATGGAGCGATGAGCACATTGATGAGCTGCGCCGTGTGCTCATTGCGGATGAAGCTGGCGATGCCCGCTTCATCGAGCACCGACTTGTAAAAGCCGAGCCGTGTCCAATCGAGGCTGGTGAGGAGTTCTCGCATAAAAAATAATCGACGTTCACGGACCTATTCGCCACACCCAGTCCCCGGTGAACTTCTCGCTCTCGACGCTGTCCTTTTTAGTGGGCATCGCAGCGTTGTCATCCTCGCCATCGAATCCATCGGCCCATAGAGCATAACCTGCTCCATCCGCATCCAGGCGGTAATGCACCGCTTTTTGTGTGACGGGATCGGTGGGCAAACTCGGAGACTCCGGCAGTCTGCCGCTTTTGAGGCGTTCACTTTCGATCTCCAAAGCAGCGAGGACCAGCAGCCGCATGGTTTCTTCGTAGATGGCCTGGCGCAAAACAGTTCGCTGCGACCAACGGGAAAGTCTGACGAAGACATATCGAAGAGCTTGCCATTCGTTTTGCGCGGCCAGCATGCTTTCCGAGCGACGAAATTGCTCTAGCAACTCGGCAACGTTTCCCTTTTCGAGCGGCTGAATCAGTTGCTCCTGGTTCACTTGGACGATGGTGGCCATATTGTGGTCGAAGAATCCGCTAGGCACCAGATAGAGCAGTCCTTCTTTAAGCCATGAGCTTTCTTGGGCGAGTTCAGGAGGAAGACCATTTCTGGCAATCACCCCCGCCGCCTGCCAACGACGATTCGTAGGCCTGAAGTAGTCGATGGTTGAGGCCTGAAAGGCCAATTCGCCACGCATGGAATGCAAAGCGCTTTTCATGAAGTCGATACGGCGTATTTCGTCCTGCAAACGCTGGATTTGTGAGGCGTCTGTTAAGCGACTGCGCAGCAGCGCCCAAATGGAATCATGCACAAACTGCTCGGTCGTGATGGCAATGAGGAGACTGATCAAGGTAGGCTCATTCAATCCCGCCTGAGTGAGGCGAATCATGGCCTGAATGCTACGCACCGCGTCCTCAGCATTCCCTGCTGCCAGTGCGGTGTGTGTGCGGAATGCGAGTCCCTTTGAGATACTGTAGGCCGTATTCATATGAGGCATTGGCATGTGACAGGCCGGGCCGTCATGGCCTGTGCCAACAGGCGGCGTCCATGCGGCATCCATATGGGTCAGCGCTGCATCTGCAAATTGGGCCAACAAAGCGAATTTGTGATCCAGCGATTGCAGCACCTCACTGGCGGAGGCGTTTTCTTCTGTGTCGAGGTAGCCACGATCGCGCAGGTAAGCACAGGCAGCTTTCCAATCAAAAGGCGTGGCAGTGATGTAACCCGATCCAACCGATGGAGATGGCTTCAAGAGCAGTTTGACTCTTTCTTTATGGCTAGGGGAGTGCCAATCGAGTTCCTTCAGCGCCAGACGTTTGGCATCCGCAGCTTCATTTTGAAGTGTGACGCCGCTGAGAGGCTCCAGGGCACAAAAATTACCCTTTTCTGGCACAGCCGAAGAAGAGAGTATTTTTTGCAAATCCAGGCTGCCGCCCTCTTGGGCGAGTTTTTCCTTCGCAGCGGCTAGTGCGCGTGCGCCGGAGTAGTTTTCGGTAACGACAAAAAGCACATAAAGCAGCACCAAGCCCGCAAAGAGCCAGGCGAAGAGTCGAAGGATGCGCTTCATGGTTTTCATCATTGAGTTTACACCTCAAATTCATCCGCCGGATCAAACGGCGGCATGGGGACATTGATGATGCGTAGCTTGCCCACGGCGCGGTGCACGCAGCCGGGGCGGATCATCACGGTGGTCATCGGTTTGAGTGGGATGATCTGGCCATCCGCCTCCAGGTGGCCTTCACCTTCGAGGACGATGTAGATTTCCGTCATCTTCTGGTGGTAGTGCGCTTTGCTGTCCGCGTGGATGTCCGTGAGGTGCACGGTGGCCAGGGTGTTCCAGTCTTCTTTGAACGCTCGCCGCGCCTGACCACACGGGCAGGGCGTAGGCGGGATTTCATCGAGCTGGGCGACGGCGAAGCGGGGGGAGGACATGCAAGAGCGAATGACAGATGGTTTAGTGGCTGCGGCACTCCTATACTTAAGGGGATCAAACATGGGCGCACTGCTGCTGAATCGAGGTTAGAGCTTTCTTCATCACACAGTCCACCAAATCATCGGGCACAGGGATAAAAGGCCCTTTGTCCAGCTCCTCTAGGATGTTCTCCAACCCCTCGCGGGCTGGGTCGGCTGCGGGCTGCTCGTCGTTTTCGAGGCAAAGCATCACATAGCTCGAAAGGAAGCCTTCGGGAGTCAGCTGCCAACCCTCCGCTTTGCGGCTCAAGACGGGCATGATCGTCTCAGGCAGGTCGATGGTGAACTGTGGCATGGTTCGATTCTAGCATAATGCGCCATTGAAAACAGAACTTTCTGGAGGGCCTCGTCTTTGGTAAATTGCCGCTGCGACCACAATCCTTTTTAGCTCTAATATGAACGTCCACAATACCCCAGCTCCAAAGCGTTTATCCGCCTGGACGTTGCGGCGGTGGACTGGAATATTTTTTCTTTTTGTCCTGCCTGCGGTTCTTTTCATCGGTGATCCATTAACGATCGTGATGTTTGCACCCATCTTTGGTCCAGCTGCGCTGATCGCTCACATTTTAGTTTGGAAAGTCTCGCAGAAGTTCATCGCCAATGAGTTCGGGCGACGCCTGCTTTGCTTTCTTGTTCCTGTGACAGCCTCGGGGTGGCTGCTCTTCACTCTCAGCTTCTTTTATGGAAGACCGAGATCAGTGATAGCCATGGCAATGCAGGAGCCGCCTCCATTGTTGTTTTGGACTCGATCCTTCGTGGAAGACGGATGGACTGATTATGTCTTTCGAATGCACGTGACCATTGATCCAGATTACCTTAAATCGGCATTGGAACGGCACTTTAACGGTCCAATCCGACATGGTGGCACCAACAGCTACCATTGGAAGAACCACACCGAAGGAGCCACATGTACCGTGGAAACCGATGATGCCTTCAGCTTTGCCAAAATCAGCTACGGCACAGATTGAGTATTACAACGCCTCCAACGCCGCGGCAGCCACTTCCGCCGTTTGTTCGAGGTCGTCGCGGCTGTGGGCCATGCTGATGAAGCCGGTTTCGAACTGGCTGGGGGCGAAGTACACACCGTGGTCGAGGCAGTGGTGGAAGAATTTGCGGAAGGCGGCGAGGTCGCTGGTTTTGGCGTCTTGGAGGGTGTGGACTTCCTTTTCGGTGAAGAAGAGGCAGAACATGCTGCCTTTGCGATACCAGCGGTAGTTGAGGCCCTTTTTCTTGAGCACGTCGAGCACGGCGGTCTCCATGATCTGGCCGAGGTTTTCGAGCAGGGCGTAGCCGTTTTTCTTTTCTAGCTCGCGGAGCTGGGCCAGTCCGGCTGCGAGGGCGACGGGATTGCCACTGAGCGTGCCGGCCTGATAAACGGGGCCGAGCGGGGCGAGGTAGTCCATGATCTCGGCGCGACCGCCGAAGGCTCCGACGGGCAATCCGCCGCCGATGACTTTGCCGAGGCAGGTCAGATCGGGCGTGATCTTTTCCAGCTCCTGCACGCCACCTTTGGCGAGTCGGAAGCCGGTCATGACTTCGTCAAAAATGAGCAGCGCACCGTGTTTGGCGGTGATTTCGCGGAGTTTGGCCAAAAAGCCCGGTTTGGGCAGAATGAGGCCCGCATTGGCCGGATACGGCTCGACGATGACGCAGGCGATTTCGTGGCCTTTTTTGTCGAAAAGCTCTTCCAGGGCCGCTTCGTCGTTGAAGGGCAATACGCTGGTCAATTCGGCGAAGGCCTTTGGCACGCCAGCGCTGTCGGGATTGCCATGGGTGAGCGCTCCGCTGCCTGCGGCGACGAGCAGGCTGTCGCTGTGGCCGTGGTAGCAGCCGTCGAATTTGACGAGGCGGTCACGCTTCGTGAATCCGCGTGCGAGGCGGATGGCGCTCATCGTCGCCTCGGTGCCGCTGCTGACCATGCGGACTTTTTGGATGCTCGGCACCCATTCGCAGATCGTGCGGGCCATTTCGACCTCGTAGAGGTTCGGGATGCCGAAGCTGACGCCTTCTTTGGCGGCATTGTGGATGGCCTCGATGACGGCGATGGGCGCATGGCCGAGGATCGCGGGACCCCAGGTGCCGACGTAGTCGATCATGCAGCGGTCATCCACGTCGTAGATGCGGCAGCCTTTGGCACGCTTCACGAAAAAGGGATCACCACCGACATTGCGAAAGGCACGCACAGGCGAGTTCACCCCGCCGGGGATGTATTGCTTGGCGAGATCGAAGAGTTTGGTGGAGAGAGGGCCGTTGGGCATGGGGTGGAGGGGATTGGGGCGGGGGATGAACCTCAACAATCAAAAATCCTCAATCAGCAATCATCATTGCTGTGCGCCACAGAGATTGACGATTGACGAATATCGATTGCTGATTGTTGAAGGATCAAAACCGGCCTTGAGCCATACGCGAAAGCTCTTGGCCGTCGAACAAAAGGTTGCCGGGTGGCGTCGGAGGCTGGTAATCTCTCCCCTGTCATGAAACACCTGCTTTTCCTCACCATTGGCCTGCTGCTCGGACTTGATGCCCAGGCGCAGCTCTCAAAAAACAAATCCTCACTGCCGCAGGAGCCCGGCACCTTTTCCATTGAGGGCCTGACGCCGAAGCCCGTGCAGGTGCGCATCCCCGCAGAGGCACCCGCTTACACGACGAGCAAGTTTGATCGCGCGATCGGCAGTTTTGCGCCGGGCTCCGTCGTCACGCTGGTGGCGATGAGTGATTCGGCCTACCGCGTGCGTGGTCGGGCACGGCATGGCGACATCGCAGGCTGGCTGCGGCAGGCGGATGTGCTGTCCAAAGATCCGCAGCTCGCCACGAAGCTCAAAGCGCTCTTCACCCGCACGCAGCAGGTGGCGGAGCTGATCGAGAAGAATCAAATCGCCCTCGGCATGACCAATGAGGAGGTGCAGGCCTCACTGGGCAAGCCCACACGCAAGAACTCCAAGATCAACATCACCGGTAAGACCGAGCGGCTGGAGTACGCCATCTTTGAAAAAGTGCCGCAAGTCACCACAGGGCGTGACGCCTTTGGCCAGCTCGTGCAGACGGTCGTGTATGTGAAGGTGGAGGTGGGCACCCTAGCGGTGAATTTCAAAGACGGCATCGTCGATGAGATCGAGGAGACCAAGGGCAATCCCCTCGGCGGTGGCGGCGTGAAGATCGTCCCTGCGCCGGTTTTCTTCTGAGCCGTCCAAGCTTAAAAAGACTTCATCGGAGTCCGCGACAACACTTTCTCAGTTTCCAAATTCTCAGGCAGCGGCTTTCCACGCTTCTGCAAAAAGCGGCGAGCGATACCGCGGAGTTTATAGTTTTTGGTTACCACCAGTTCGGTGACTCCCAGGCTCTGGGAGTCCATCTGGTAGCTCGTTTGCAGCTCGTAGCCGCCATGTTTGAGAAGCTTGGTCATCACTTCATCGTCTTCTTCCATCTGCCAAGAGGCCAGCATTTGCAGCGCCTTCCCCAACTGTCCTGCCCTACGTGAGTCCATCGTTAGTTCGGCAGTGCCACTCGCAGCTTCTTTTATGAAATACTCGCGCAGAGGGTCGTGAATGAGGCGATTGAAGGGGTTGCGGTCTTTGAGGAAAAACTCGGGGTGGTAGAGCTTCTCAGCGGTTTCTAGTGGCATCGTTTGGGCGCATTCAGCCCAGAAGTCCCATTCACCGCTTTTCTGATCCGGTTGGCGTGCGTCGGGGCCGCCATCTGGGCGAGCCATGATCGCCAGCATGTCGATTTTCTCTGCTGCGGGCATTTGGCGGGCGATTTTGACGAGCGTCGCGATTTGCGAGCGACGGATCAAAGTTGTGGCGCCGATCTCGCGCAACCATTTGGCATCGGCAGTGGCCCAGCTCTCGATTTCGGCGGTGGGCACGATGGCATCCACGATCCATGCGGCGGACAAAATGGCGTGCTCATTGCCGGGAAGGCTTTGTTTGGTGTTTTTCTTCATTCTCGCCACGGCTGGCGCGATTGCTCCGCGCCAAGTCTCTGGTTTGGAAAAGCGGGAGGCAGACTTGCTGGTGGCGGTGGGCACTTTCAGCAATTCCCAGGCTGTCTCTTCGGACATTGCTGGATGAGCTTTGGGGTCTGCACTGATTCTGGCGATGCAGAGCTGATTGAGTTCTTCCGTGCTGGGGCATGGCTTATCGAGGTTGGCGCGAAATTCCTCGATAGCGGCCAGCAGGTCATCGCGCTCAGGCGTTTTTGCCATGGAGATGGCGGCAGCTTGGAGTTTTAAAACCTGACGCAGTGCGGGTTCATTGCGCGGATACCACGCCAGAGTTCTCACCGCTCGTGTTCGCTGTGAGAGGGTGATTTGTGACGGAGATGAGGGATTCTCCGTGTAGTCCAGAACATGGCGCAATCCCCAGGGAATCTCGCCAGCGGTCATGTGGTCGGTGGCGACAGCATCGAGGTCTTGTTTCGAGATGCGTCCCTTACCCGTGTTGGATATGAACTCACTGCCTTTCTTCGCATAGCGCACTGTTTTGAGTTCGCCTTCAGCTGGCCGGTAGCCGTGCCATTTGAAAAACTGCCGCGCTGGTAGATTGACGGGGTAGTAGCTGTTACCGCACCAACTGGACATGTGGACCTGAGCACGCTTCCAACTGCCATCTGTGTCTTGGTACTCCAGTTTGATGTATAAATCGCGATCCTGCGTGTCGAGCGAGATGTCTTCGTTGGTCTTATTGACCAGATAGAGGGGCACTCCTTGGGACTCATTTGCTTCAAAGTCTGCCCATAAAGTAAGAACACCCTCGGTAGCCTGAACCTTCGCGGGCAAATCCACGAGCGGCGACGAATGCCCCACACTGGATGAGTGCATGGCTGAGGGGTTCTTGATGAGTTCCTCATCAAGCGCGAGTGCGATCCAGGGCGTCAAAAGACAGGCCGCGAGTAGCTTTGAGTTCATGGGAAAGATTACCTCTACGTCAGCACGGCACGCCAGACTTTTTATTGGGGTGGTTTCGCGTATGCCGACCTGAAAAGATCAGGGTCAGCTAGGACAGGTGGATGGTGCTGTGTGCGTTTTCAGAGGCACATGAGCGTTCATCTTCACTTTAGTCCTTCATTTTCTACTTTTCTGCGGACCTCTGCGATCTCTGCGTTTGTTTTTCTATTCGTGATTGGCTCGGCGTTCGCACAGATGGCGAATCAGCCGCCGGTGCCGATGTGGGTCATTGCGGAGAAGGAGGGGATTGTTTCATTGAGCGTGCAGCACAGCGGCAAGCTACTCAAGGCGGTGCTGCTGACGGCGAGCGACGCCACGGTGGAGGTGTGGGTGGATGGGAAAAGTGTCGCCACACTGCCAAAGGCGGAGACGGCGACGGGGACCGACCTCACGCGGTATTTGAGCGATGGCAAAAGGCATGAGATCGGGCTGAAAACAGCCGCCAACAGCCGTGTAGCGGCCTTGCTGGAGCTCAATGGCGATCTAGCGGCGGTGCGGTGGCTGCCGACGGATGCGAGTTGGGCGAATGCGAAGGTCCTCGGGCCTACGGACGCGGACGCTGCGAGCAATCCCTTCGATTTGAAGAAGACTTTTGATGCCTACAATTCTTGGCAGCTCGCCAAGCCGGGTGCGCAGGCTCAGGCCACAGCAGTGGAGGCGCTCACGCTTTTACCAGGCTTCCAGGCGGAGCTGGTGCGCTCTGCGCAGCCGGGCGAGGACTCGTGGGTGTCGATGGCGTTCGATCCACAGGGCCGGATCACCCTGGGGAAGGAAAAGAAGGGTCTGCTGCGCCTCACACTGAGCGGCAGTGGCGATCAGAAGATGGAAACCATCGACGACGAGCTGCTGGAGTGCCGTGGGCTGCTGTATGCGCACGGATCACTCTTTGCGAACGCGAACAATACGAAGGCGCTTTTCCGACTCACCGATGCAGACGGAGATGGCGTCTTTGAGCAGCGAAAGGAGCTCATGCGCACAGGCGGCGGTGTGGGCCATGGGCGCAATCACATCAAGCTCGGCCCCGATGGAGACATCTATGTGGCGCATGGGAACAATGTGCTCATCCCAGAGAACACCGCGCCGGATTCGCCACTGAAAAACGATGCGCACGATCAGCTCATCCCCAATCCGTGGGATGGCAGCATGTTCGACGGCAATGTGGAGCTGCCCGCTGGCCACATCCTGCGTGTGAAGCCTGATGGGTCCAAGATCACACTGCTCGCAGGTGGGCTGCGCAACCCCCTGGACATCGCTTTTGATCAGCGCGGGGAGCTTTTCACCTTCGATGCGGACATGGAGCGGGATGTGGGCACGCCGTGGTACATGCCCACGCGTGTGCTGCATGTGCTGCCGGGCGCGGACTTTGGCTGGCGGCGCGGCACGGGGCGTTTCCCGGCTTTTTATGCGGATACGCTGCCCAGTGTGATCGACATCGGTCTGTCATCGCCCACGGGCATCTATTTCGGCTACGGAGCGGCTTTTCCGGCCAGGTATCAAAGGGCGCTCTACATCATGGACTGGAGTTACGGGCGGATCATCGCGGTGCATTTTGGCAAGGTGGTGACGCAGGAGGATTTTATTACTGGGAGGCCGCTGAACGTCACGGACGGCTGCATCGGGCCAGATGGCGCGATGTGGTTCATCACTGGAGGGCGGGGGACGCAGGGCGGGCTGTATCGCGTGACGTGTGCGAAGACGCAGGAAACGGCTGACGCAGCGGAACAGACCGTCTTTAGCGAGCGTGAGGAGCAGCTACGGCAGCGCTTGGAGCTGGAAAACCGGCCCGTGGGCGAATGGAGAGAAAAAGTGCTGCAAAGTGGCCAGATGCATGAGTTGCTGGCTTTGGCCCGAGTGGGTGAAAAAGCCGATTTGGAGCCTCTTTTGACGGCGGTGATGAAAAGAGAGCCCAAACCGACTTTGGAGGCTCTGCGGGTGATTTCAGTCGCCATCGCGAGAAGGGGAGAACCCGCGCAAAAGGCCGCTTTGCAGGCCTGGGCGGCCTTCCCGGCGGGAGAGACGTTCTTGAACCGCGAGCTGTGCCGTCTGTTGGTCTATTTGAAGTCACCGAGTGTGATTGAGAAGACCATGCCGCTACTCCAGGCGGCCACTTCATCGGAGGACTTGCTGTTTTACCCATTCATCCTGCGCTACCTCAAAGATGGCTGGACGTTGGAGCATCGCCGGATCGTTTTTGAGGCGCTGAACAAGGCGGAGAAGATGAACGGTGCCTCCACCTTCTTCAAAGCCATCAGCGACACTCGCAGCGAGCTCGCTGCGGCGCTGAAGCCCGATGAGGCGCTGAAACTCGCCGCCGTGATTCATCCGCCGAAGCCCGCGACACTCTCGCCGCACGCGCTACCGGGCCACACCTTTAAAAACTGGACACTGGCCGATCTAGAGCCGCTGCTGGCGAAGATGGATGCGAAGAGCCGCAGTCGCGAAAGTGGCCGCGATGCACTGGTGCGCACGCAATGTGTGTTTTGCCACCGCGTGAGTGCGGACAATGCGCTGCCCGCAGGCGTGTTCGGGCCGGATTTGACACTGGTTTCCGCTCGCTTTGGCCGACGTGATTTGCTGGAGCACATTCTGAGCCCATCGAAGTTCATCGACGAGAAATTCCGCTACCTGACCGTGCAGACGAGCGATGGAAAGACGATCACCGGCAGTCTGGAGAGCGAGGATGACGAGCGCGTGGTGCTAAAGGTCAATCCACTAGCGACGGAGACCACAGAGGTGGGCAAGTCGATGATCCGCGAGCGCCGTATGAGCGAGATCTCGCCCATGCCCGCCGGTTTGCTCAATTCCCTGAAGGCGGAGCAAATCCTGGATCTCCTAGCGTGGTTCGAGACGCAGAAGAAGTGAGTCTCAGTCCTGCGTCACCGGCTTTTCAGCATTCACAAAGAGGCCGAAGATGCCTGCGAGCACGAAGGCGATGGCGCAGACCCACACGCCCTCGTGGTAGTCATGATTGGTGTCGAAGAGTAGCAGGGTTTTGGTGAAGATGAGCGGTAGCAGAGCGGCACCGAAATTGCCCCACATGTTTCCCCAGCCGAAGAGCTGCGCCTGATACTTGCCACTGATGTCCTGCATCGTCGTCCACATCGCTGGTAGGCCGAAGTCTGCAAAGAACGTCACCATGCCGAAGCTAAAGGCCATGCCCCAATGCGTATCGGTGGTGAGGGCGAGCAGGTAGCAGGCCGCGGCGGCGAATTTCGTGATGGAGAGCGGCAGCATGCGCCCCAGGCGCTTGCCGTAACGGCGGGTGAGTGCATCCGTGGCGATGCCGCCGATGGGCAGGGCCGAGATGCCGATGAAAAGCGCTGCCGTAGTCACCCAGCCGCTCGCAGCGTCATCGAGGCCCATGACTTTTTTCAGATAATCCGGCAGAGAGAGCACCAGGAAGGCCCAGCCGATGTTGGTGAAGAATTGCACCGCATTGGCGAGCCACAGATTGCCACTGGTGCAGGCGGCGGCCCAGGGGAAGCTGCGCGGCGGGTTTTTCACCGGTTGGAAGTCGCCGCGGCCTTCAGCCAGCAGCGTGATCTCGGCTTCATTGCAGCGTGGGTGCAGGCGCGGGTGCTCGCGGAAGACGGTCCAGTAACACACCGCCACGGCAAGCCCACCAAAGCCGTAGATCCAGCCCGCGTAGCGCCAATCACCTGATTTGAGGATGACGAAAGCCGTGAGCCACGGTGCGGCAGCACCACCGATGCGCCCGCCCCAGGAGATGATGGCGCTAAAGAGTCCGCGTGCTCCGATGTGGGCCCAGCGTGTGACCAGACTGCTGCTCGCAGGGTAGTAACCCGCCTCCGCCAAGCCGCAGAGCATGCGGGCGACAAAGAGCGTCCAGAACCCTGTCGCGAAGCTGGTGGCGGCGGTGAAGAAGGACCACGCTGCGATGTAGATGGTGATCAGCATGCGGGCTCCGAAGCGGTCACTGAGCCAGCCTGCTGGCACCTGGAAGAGTGCGTAGGCCCAGAAGAAGGCTCCTTTGATGCCATCGATCTGGCCTTGATCGAGCTTGATGTCTGACTGGAAGGAATCCGAGCCCAGGATGTTCGCCAGGCAGATGCGGTCCAGGTACATCAGGAAGGCCACGACGGTGCCCGTGGCGAGTACTTGGTGACGGACGGCAGTGGGCGGCGCGGATGCAGCGGACATGATCAAGTGGTGGACGTGACGTGGATAGATGTGAGACGCAGCAGCAGCGCGGCGTTTAGCGTGGCAGCCATGAAAGCAGCCATCACCCTCATTCTTGCCGCCAGCACCCTGATTTCAGCCGCCGCAGACCGCATACCAAAGGAAATGCGCCCGAAATTGGTCAAAGAGGGCAAGGTGCTGGTGCAGGATGATTTCAGCACCGAAAAGCTGCATGAGGGCTGGCTCATGCCGAAGGGGGACTTCGCCGGAAAAGTCACGCGGCAGCCGGATGGCACTGTGCAGATCGAGACGGGAGTGGGCAGGCAGGGCTACATCTATCGCAAGCTCGATCCCGGCACGCAGGACGCCTCTGTGCAACTCCTGATCAAGCCCCAGACGAGCACCTGGATGGGCGTGCGTTTCACCGTCGCGGGTGAGGATGGCGTCGGGGACCGGCACTGGAAAATCGCCACCATTGCCTATGCCAGTGGCTTCATCCGTGTGGTGGAGCCAGATGCCGCCGCAGACGTCAATAAACTGAAGGTGCTGAAATCTGCGAAGACCGACATCAAGCCCGGCGAGTGGTGGCGCATCAGCGTGGAGTCCCGCGAGGACAAGTATCTGGTGCGGGTGAATGGCGAAGAAATGATCGAGCTGAAGCATCCTGGCACCGCAGGTGAAAAAGTCGCCGTCATGGTGAATCTCTACGGAGGCACGGGCCTGATCGATGAAGTGAAGGTGATGGCTGGGGGAAAGTGAGCGCGGCTTGCTTTCATCTTGCGCCACGATCAGGCGCGGCGAATCGTGAGTCATGACTGCTATCAAAAATCTCGTCGCTCTCCTCGTTATCTCCGTGCTCGGAGCTGGTGTGCTGGGCTGGTTTCTTTTCCAGACACGCACGCAGAATGATGCCCTGCGGGCCGATATACTGCGCATCGAGGCAGAGCATGATGCGCAGCTCCGTGATAAGGATGGTGATGCAGCGGTCGCTGGAGAATCAGGCCGCGAAGCACCAGCTCGCGCTCGATGCTCTGAATGCCGAGCATGCGCAGACTGTGGCCGCGATGCGCCAGGATGAGCGGAAGCGGCTGACAGCAGCAGCGCGGGAGTTTAGCAGCATTTTTGAGGGGAATCAGGCCACGCTGGGCTACATCAATGCGCTGGAGGATAAGGTGAAGTCCGGCCAGCAGCTCTCCAAGGCCGAGGTGGAGCGCCTCACGGTGATCACCACCGGCCTGGGCTACCTGAAGAAGCAATACCAAAAACCGATGGAGGAGTTCAAGGAGCCCCAAGATTGCTTTGAGGCCCAAGCGGCGAAGGTGGTGGAGAAACCGAAGGGAGCTTCTTCAAACGCCTCTTCAGCAAAAGCTACCGCGAGGCAGAAAAGGAATACGAGCGCAATCAGGGTGCAAAGCAGGCCTTCGAGCAGGCGCAGGGCGTGTTTTCACAGGTTTTACCAAGGCGCAGAAGTCGATGGCCGGTGTGAGCCTGGATGCAGATGCGCAGATCAAAAGTTGCGGGGATTACATCGACGATAAAAAGCAGCAGAATGCAGATGACCTGAGCTCCCTCTTTGGCCAAGCACGCAAGGCACTGCGCACGCACCAGGCAGTGCTGGATTTCGAGCCAGAGGCAGCCCCGACTCTGCCCAAGACGAGTCCGCCGCAGCCGTGATGCCTCCGCCATTCACCATCCCACTCCTCACACTGTGCCCACTACCCGACCTGAAGTACTCCTCGCGGTGCCGTTGCCGGATTTTCTGCGTTTGCCGCTAGAGGCTGCTTACACCTGCCATGTGCTGAAGGATGCGCAGCCGCACCTGGGGCGCATCCGTGCGGCGATCCCACTGGGCGGCACGGTCTTGAGCACGGAGTTGCTCGCGAGCATGCCTGCGCTGGAAATCGTGAGCGTGATGGGCGTGGGCTATGATGGGGTGCCTATTCCGTACTGCCGTGAGCGCGGTATCCGCGTGACGAATACGCCGGATGTGCTGACGGATGACGTGGCAGACATCGCGGTGGCGCTGGTGCTCATGACGAGCCGGCGGCTGGTGGAGTCCAATCGCTACCTGCATGCCGGGAGCTGGCTGACGGGGCCATTCCCACTGGCACATGCCGTGCGGGGCAAAACAGCGGGCATTTTCGGCCTCGGCCGCATCGGAAAGGCCATCGCACGGCGTCTTGAGGCCCATGGGATGAAAATCGCCTACCACGGCCGGAAGCCGCAAAATGTGCCATGGGCGTATTTTGATGATTTACAGGCTCTCGCGGCAGAAAGTGACTTTTTGGTCATCGCATGCCCCGGCGGCCCAGAGACGCAAAAACGCGTGGATGCGCCTGTTTTGGCCGCTTTGGGCCGTGATGGCACGCTGATCAATATCGCACGCGGCAGTGTGGTGGATGAGGCGGCGCTGATCACCGCGCTGCGTGCCGGGACGATCCGTGGCGCAGGCCTGGATGTCTTTGAAGATGAGCCCCGCGTGCCTGCGGAGCTGCTGGCATGCGAAAATGCGGTGCTACTGCCGCATGTGGGCAGCGCCACGCATGAGACACGCCTCGCGATGGCGAATCTGGTGCTGGAGAACCTCGCCGCACACTTCGCCGGCCGGGAGCTGATCACGCCCGTGTGCTAAAAGGGCATCCGTGTGAATGCGGAGAAAGTTAGAAATACCGCCCTACCCGATTACGCACTAGCTTTCATCATGCGCCTTCCGACTTTGTTCTTCCTGACAGGCCTCTCGCTGCTGCACGCCGCCGAAAAGGACACCCGACTCGTGCGTGAGACCGAGGCACTGTCTCCAGATGCGGAGCGAGCCGCGCTGCATGTGCCCGCAGGCTTTGAGGTGCAGCTTTTCGCCGCGGAGCCGCAGATCAACAAGCCCATCAACATCGCCTTCGACGCGAGGGGCCGACTGTGGATCAGTAGCACCGTGGAGTATCCGTATGCCGCCGATAAAAGCCGCTGGTCCGATCCTCAAGGCACCCGCGTCCGAGATAGCCGCGATGCCATCAAGATCCTCGAAGACACCGATGGCGACGGCCACGCCGACAAAGTCACCGACTTCGCCGACGGGCTCAATATCCCCACCGGTGTCCTTCCTTGGCATAAACCCGATCACAAAGCGGGCTGCATCGCCTTCAGCATCCCGAACATCTGGTACTTCGCCGACACCGACGGCGACGACCGTGCGGATGTGCGTGAGGTGCTCTTTGGCCCGCTGGGCTACGAAAAAGACACCCACGGCATGTGCAGCAGCTTCCGCCTCGGCCTGGATGGCTGGGTCTATGCCACGCATGGGTTTAACAACATCAGCAAATTCCAAATCCTCCCGCAACACCGCCAACCGGGAACTGAGAACCGCGAACCGGGAACCTTGGAGCTTCACAGCGGCAACGTCTTCCGCTTCAAGCCCGACGGATCAAAGGTGGAACTGTGGACCAGCGGCCAGGTGAATCCTTTTGGCCTCGCGTGGGACCGTTACGGCAATCTTTACAGCGCAGATTGCCACAGCTCGCCTATTGTATCAGGCTCATTCGCGGTGCCTGCTATCCCAGCTTTGGCAAACCG